>JBGSXK010000330.1:0-4691 GCA_041751455.1 Anaerolineae bacterium | reverse complement strand
GTCTTTCTATTTCATCTAAGAGACGTTCAATGTCTGGGATTTCTTCAGGTAGAATATCCTGAAGCATGATATTGCTTTTCTCCGTTCTCTGTAACCTTTACGTGGTATATTTTTGCCTAACAGAGGTCATTAGCTTTGTTTCGTAGAATAATAATAGCGCTAAATGAAATTTGTTGCCACAGAATTTCTCGTTGGAATTTATTACTTGTAGTTCAATATGTATGTGGCAGGCTAGAGGTCAATCTCATACACAACTTATAGCGCATGATCCTGTAGATCACGTTTCATAGCTGCTTTTGCTGTGGAGATGTAGATTGATGTGGTTTTCAGGTCTGCATGTCCGAGCGCGTCTTGGATGGTTTTGAGGTTTGTTCCTTTGGTGATGTGATGAGTAGCCCTTGTGTGTCTCAACGTGTGAACTGAAGCATTCTGTATCACCGCTTCGTTCATATTAGCCTTGACCATTTTTTGTATCGCACGCTTCCCCATTGGCTCTCTGAATTTAGTTGTGAATAACGCTGTCTCAGGAATGTCTGGACGTGAGGATAGCCATGTCTTGAGCGCTCTACAGGCTTTGTAGTTGAGTGGTAGTGTGCGGTTTTTCCTGCCTTTGCCTCTGATAGAAATACTGCCGGTGTTGGTGGGGTCGCTGTTGATCCGGGCTGGCAGTTCAAGGTCGTAGGTCGTGAGCCTTGCCACCTCTGAAAGCCTGATGCCTGTCTGTAGAATTAGCTCAATAATCGCTGCATCTCTGGGGTGATGGCTACATGCTCTTAAAAGCGCCCTGTATTCCTGGGTCGTCAAAAATCGCGGTTCTGTATATTCGCGCTCCGGTGGTGCAAGCTGCTCTGTCGGGTTGTTAGAAATTAGTCCATAGGCTTTCAGGAACTTGAACAGGGATTTTATTGATGCTGCTTTTCGTCGCCGGGATACACCTGAATAGCCTTTCTCATCCAAGTGCGCCATGTAATTGTGGAGGTGTGATAGCTGGATAGTGGCGGGTTTAGTTATCCCCTGTTCTGAGAGAAAACTGGCAAGCTGCGTTACATCGCTCTTATAATGCACACGGGTTTCGGCTGCCAGATTGCGGCTTGCCATGAACACGGTTTCAAACAGTCTGATAGCTTCATCCCACGTTAGTTTGTCTGGATCAATCGTTTCGAGTAATTCTCCCGGTGAAAGCATGTTTCAGAATATCATAAAAAATATGGTCGTGTAACCACCAATTACACCCCCATTACAGGGAAGAAAAAGTGGCCGCGCGCGCCTTTTAAGCCGTGTAACAGTGATTACACGAAGGTGAGTCTTCATCATCAGGGCAGAACGCGCGCAAATCTGATAAGAATGGTCGCGGAACTGTGATTCGGGGATGTTTTCATGAATTGACACGAAAGTTAGTTATTTGCAATTGTGATGTGGTTTATTCACAATGATTTTAAAGCGGAGACCACGCAAACACATACCTGATCCGGCTACCCCGGTAGCGTTCGGGCCTGTTACGCCGGCTCATAACTGTTTGACTAAAATCTCAACCACTGGCTCACACTATTCTGGTCATATCCTTGAAGATTTTTTTAACACGCTGTTTTGAAGATTTACATAATTCTCAGTTTATAAAAGTAAAGTAATCTAAGTGCACTTATACTGTGAAATACTATTCTGACCTTACCCCGATTCAACGGACAGAAAAAATGTCAGGGGGAGGCAAGTTGCTCAAACTGGGCAGGGCTGAGATAGCCTAATGCCGAGTGCCGCCGCTGACGGTTGTACCAGAGTTCAATGTACTCGAACAGTGCGCTGCGTGCTGCTGCCCGTGACGCAAAGGGACGATCTGCGCACTCGGTTTTGAGCGTGCCCCAGAAACTCTCCTTCATGGCGTTGTCATAACAGCGTCCCACATCGCTCATGCTGATTTGCACCTCAGCCGCTTCCAGCAGTTTCAGGTAATCATCGCTGGTGTACTGACTGCCCTGGTCGGAATGGTGCAGACGCGGTGTGCCATGTCGCCCCACCGCCATGCGCCAGGCATCGCAGACCAGCGTTTTGGTCAGGCGTCACTCATCAACCAACCGACGATTCGCCTTGAGAACGTATCCTGGATGCCCGCTAGATACAGCCAGCCCTCATGGGTCGGAATGTAGGTGATGTCGGAGAGCCACCACGTATCTGTTAGATGTTACCCAGGAACAGTATTACAACAGCTATGTGAGTTATTCTCCTGCACTAATCGGCTGCGATGCGCTGCCCATGCTTGCAAACGAACTTAACATGCGAACTCTCACCACTGACAGCCTGCCTGAGAAGCATGTAAACGACTTGGGATTGCGTGTTCGCAAAGTCATTCAGGCAGATTTGAATGGCGATGGGCAGGATGAGTGGTTATTATGGCCGGAAAGTCCGATGAATCCATTTTTCTTTACGTTGGCTGACGACAATCACCATGCCGTCTCTACCCCCGCGGTTGATCCTTTTGATCATGGTGATGAGATCCGCCTGTGGCGCTTGCCGGATGATGCCGGAACAGCCATCGCCTATCTCATCTCGCCGTATACGAACAATTATCCCGAACCCTGGGCCTGTACATACGATCCAATCTGCGGCATGGGAGGCGGTGGTTACACTTGTTTACCTAATGGTGAGCGGATTCTGAGTCTGTGGCGCATGGATAGGCTTACGTTTACCCAGAGTGGTTTCAATGTCTGTGGTACTGACTTTACGACATTATTCCCTGAGGGTAAAGGTAGTACCGTAATTGATGGCGGTGAAATCATTCCTGAAGAGGGGGTCGCTTATGCCAGTTATGATTCGTTGCGCTATGAGTGGGATACCAGCAGTAAGAATTTTGTGAAGCTCATCACTGGGGCTGAACCTACCCCCTTTCCAACACCCATCCGAACGCCCGAACCCCAATATCGGTATGTCAATGAAGCACTTGATGCGGGCGATTACCCGGCGGCACTAACCATGCTTGATGAAACCGCCACACGTAGTCAGAATGATTATCGCGAAAATCCTGATACGCTTTATGCCTATCAGTACCAGCGAGCCTTTATCCTGGAAGCGCTCAACCGCCCGGACGAAGCCGCTGGCCGAGTACGTTACCATCTACGAAGCTGCGCCGGACTCCGCCTGGGGGATGCTCGCGGCGCTGCATCTGGAAGTGATAGATGGTGAGTAACACAAAAAAGTGGCGCATCGTGCGATACGCCGCTTGTGAGGGTGAGGTTTATTCAGCCGTCAAAACGGAATTTGCTCGGTTTCCTGCTCGTTCGTGGTGACACGATCCAGCAAAATGATGCGGTTGGCATCCAGGTCGAGGCTGACACGCGGCTCGCCGTTTTGGTCGAGCCATTTGAATACATTGCCATCTACAAAACTACTTCTGAGTCGGCATGAGGGCAAGAGCCAAACAACTCGTGCACAAGTCACCCTCAAAACCGTGACTTGTGTCACTACAGGGTATGGTTGCCTTGCATTATACTATATTCAGGTTTTTGAATATTCTAAGGCCGAATATGAACCATTACCCAGAAACAGCCAGCAAGCTCAAACTCATGGGGCATCCGGTACGCCTGCAAATTCTGAATATGCTGCGGCACGGGGAAATCTGCGTGTGCCACATCGAAACGGCGCTGGGTAAGCGCCAGGCGTATATCTCACAGCACCTGATGGCGCTGCGGGATGCCGGATTGGTCAGCACCCGGAAGGACGGCCTTCAGGTGTACTATCGTTTAAGCGATGAGCTAGTAATGGATGTGTTGAATCTCATTTATGGGATTGCTGAACAGCCACAGGCTGACGCTCTCAATGGCTGCCCTTGTCCCCAGTGTGTAACGGTTTCTATTGCCGCCATTAAATAAGGAGCAAACAGCATGTTACAGATCAAAGTTCTGGGTTCTGGCTGTGCTAATTGCAAACGGCTGGAGCAGGAAGTCAAAGAGGCGTTATCGGGCAGTGCCATTGCGTATGAAGTCATCAAAGTCACCGACTACGCGGAAATTATGGCTTACGGCATTATGAGTACCCCCGGTCTGGTGATGAACGAAATCGTCCTTGCCACCGGCCGCATCCCCAAACGCCAGCAGATTGTGGACTGGGCCAGGCAGTATCAGACGGCTGAATAAGCGGTCGCGGTATATAGAAAGACAAAATCATGCGCTTATCGCAACTCACCCCGACCCGCGACGACCGGCCTGCTTTTCTGCTGGTTGGCCTGTTGGCGATCATCTGGATCGTGGCCTATAACAACCTGCAACCCATCGCCGATTGGCTGACTTATGGCCTGCTCAATCTGAGCCGGGAAAGCCAATGGGGGCAGGCGCTGAACTTCTTTATCTATGATGTGCCGAAACTCCTGCTGCTGCTGTCCGGTATGATCTTCCTCATCACCCTGGTGCAGACCTTCATCAATACGGAGCGGGTGCGGGATATTGTGGAAAAGCGCGGTGAGGGCGTAGGGAATGTGATGGCTTCGATCTTCGGTGCGATCACGCCTTTCTGCTCATGTTCATCCGTGCCGCTGTTCATCGGCTTTGTGCAGGCGGGGATTCCGCTGGGGATCACCTTTTCGTTCCTCATTACTTCCCCAATCATGAATGAGGTGGCGTTTGTGCTGCTACTGGGGCTTTTCGGTTGGAAGGTGGCATTGTTGTATCTGGCATCGGGCATCCTGATTGGTGTTCTGGCCGGGC
>JBGSXK010000329.1:0-16500 GCA_041751455.1 Anaerolineae bacterium | reverse complement strand
CGGCTCACCGCGTCCGGCGGCTCATGCCTACCGCCTGCTGGCGCAGGTTTTTGCCAGCGGCCAGTTCAACGCCAGTACGCCGCAGATCAGCGGGCGAGCGACCTGGGTACAGTTCGATTCACCGACTCAGCGCGTGTATGTCGCGTGGAGCCGGAGCACAGAGGGCGCGGCGCTCAATGTGCCCGCCATGTCCCGCAGCGCGCAGGTCTACACCATTGATGGGCAGGTGGCAGTGCTGGCGGCGGCAGAAGACTTGTTTCAGATCACCCTGCCACCAGCGACTCGCGATGATTTCCCTTTCCTGCTGGCGGGCGATGAAGCGGGTATCGGTGGGATGCCGCTGATCGTGGTGCAGCGTACAGGCAGCATTGGCCCGCTGCCGCCTACCGAACCCTTTAACCCTGCTCTTGCACCTTTCCCTCCCCCGGTGCAGGCGACTCGCCCACCGCTGGTGATCACGCATGGCCCACTGACAACAGATACCGCGCCGCGCCTGATTGAGGCGACCTTCACCCCGGCTCAGGCCGATTCGACCGTACCCACGACGACCATGTCACCGCTGCCGCCCAACAGCCCGCCGACTTTCCGCGTGGCCTGGAGCGGAGAGGATGACCGGGGTATTGCGCGTTATCTGGTGTGGGTGCGCGTCAACAGCGGTGACTGGCAGCTCTGGCAGGAAACGAGCGCTACCAGCGCCGAGTATCAGGGGCAGCGAGGCACCCTCTACGAATTTGCCGTGTGGGCTGTCGATGAGGCGGGCAACTGGTCATCCAACGCCGATTTGCAGGTACAGGCTTATACCTGGGTAGAATAGGCAGGCTGCGTTTCTGACTCAGCACGATGAATTGAGGCGTTATGACACACGACGAAATGGTTAATCTGATACGCGGCGGTGTGACCCTGCCGGGCGGCACATGGGCAGAATTTGGCGCGGGCAGCGGCAATTTCACCCGTGCGCTGCGCGATCTGTTAGGGGCGGAGGCCACTCTTTACGCCATTGATCAGGATGCGCGGGCGCTGGCAGCACTGGCACGCCGGGTGGATGCCCAGACCCTGCACGCCGACTTTACTCAACCGCTCGACCTGCCGCCGCTGGACGGCCTGTTCATGGCTAACGCGCTGCATTGGGTGCGTCCACAAAAAGAAATCATGCGGCGGCTGGCGGGTTATCTCAGGCCGGGGGGATGTCTGCTGATCGTGGAGTATGATGCCGCGCAGCCCCGCAGTTACATTCCGTTTCCAGTGCCCTATCCGCGTTTTGCACAGTTGGCCGGGGAAGCTGGACTTAGCGCCGTGCGCCCTATCGGAGAACGCAGGTCGCCCTCCGGTGGGGAAGGGATGTATGCGGCGGTGGCGGAAAACCGAGAGCCGCGCCCAGGCTAGCTGTTCCGTGAACCGTTGGCATAGATAAAGTAATTGGGTGTTTCCAGCACGTCTGCCGCGAAGCCGTGCGCGGCCAGACTCTGACGCAGCGTATCCGGCTCGTAGAAGACTTTATAGATGGTGAAGGCGCGGCCATCATTCAGCTTACGCACATGCTCGACACTTTCTTCGACGTAGGGCGCGTGATCGTGCGCGCTGGAAGCCTGCGCCCGGCGCGAATCCACGATGAACAGCCTGCCGCCGGGCCTGGTGGCCTGGGCGACTTTCGCCAGGAAGGAGTCAAGCTGTTCTGGCGGCACATGCGACAGCCAGAAGCTGAAGAACACCAGATCATACTGGCCTTCCGGCTGCCACTGGAACAGGTCGGCCTGCTGGTAGCTGACACGCGCGCTGCCGAGCTTCTTCCGGTTGATTTCGAGTACCTCTGGTGAGGCATCCAGCGCGGTGATGTGATCGGCCACTTTAAGAAGCTGCTCTGTCCAGATGCCTGTGCCGCAGGCCAGTTCCAGCGCCGTACCCACAGGCGGCAGATCGTGCAGCACATGCATAACCTGCTGCGCCTCATCGAAACACTGTTGATTCAGCGCCGCGCCATGATCGTAACGTCCCACGCGGTAGAACCATTCGTCATACTCGCCCGCCCTGGCGCGATAATAATCAATCTGCTCCTGCAGACGGGTGTCCGCTGGCTGGATAAACTCCACCCGATTGCCGAAAGGATCACGAATTTCAAAACGCTCGAAGCCGGGAATTGGCACGGAATCGCCGGTGTCGATGCCCTGCTGCGCCATCGCCTGCCGCCAGTACGCGATATTCTCGACCTCATAGGCCAGATGCGCTTTGGTGGCGCTCCGCTCAACACCCTCTTCTGTGCCTACATGAATTTGCAGCGTCCCCAATTGCAACCAGAAGCCGCCGCGCTCTTTGAGCATGTCCGGCTTTTCGATCTCACGCAGCCCCAACAGATCACAGTAAAACACGCGGGCTGAGTCTTCTTCCCCGACGGGAATGGTAATCTGTGCATGATGGAGTCGGGTAATCGTCATAAGGTTTCCTTATACGCTGTAACGCTTGGGCTTGATTTTGCGCCCCTCACGAAGTTTTTGTGCGAACTGGCCGAGCAGATGCGCCTGCACAGGAAAGGTCAGCGCCAGGGTGATAATCCAGCCCAGACAGGGAATCACATTTAACAGGCTGAGTGCTAAGCCCGCCAGAAAGCTGAACAATAGCCACTGCACCACCGTGTTCAACTGCTCATTCATGGCCTGCCACAGGTCGCCAAACTGGAAAAACACGCCTATCTGCCGTGCTTCACTGTAGCGAATCAGGCCTATCGCCAGCATCGGCCACGTGACCAGGTTGTAGATGAGCAGCAGCGGCACCAGGCAGCATACCAGCCCCACCGCAAATGATCCGGCGAAGAACTCGCTGCGCCCGGCATCGCCCATTAACGGAATGCTGAACGCACAGCAGGCCAGCAGCAGATTGGGCAGATTATAGACCAGCCCGGCGATCAGGACATTCGTGCCCAGGGCGATCTTCTCACCCAGGTTATCCCAGGTGGGCATAGGCTCGGAGCTGCCCTGACGCATGTTCGCCACCAGTTCCACCAGCCAGCCCATTACCCCCGCCAGTGCCAGCAAACCGAACAGCGGGATCACCGAAACGACTGACATAATCGTCGTGACGACCAGCTTTTCTACCCACTTTTTATCTTCAAAAGCATAGGTAAACGCGCGCGCAAAATCCACAGGCTGCCTCTTAGGTGGTAAACAAGATTTGCATAGCTTATGTTATAGCACAAAACAATGAAATAGATTGAGGAAGTGCTGGTGGCAATGGATTTCAGCGTTCAGGCGGTATACCGTCAGGCCCGGACACCAGCGATTTGACCTACACCCGCTGGTATTCCTGGCCTATGAAGCCCCATACTGCTCGGTGTAAGTGTTCAAATCTTCCAGTGTGATCTCGCCCAGGCGCACATCACGCACCACACCGCCCGCGTCGATCACAAAGGTGGTAGGGAAAAAACTGACCTCGTAGCGATCCTGCAACGCAAAATCGCTGTCCAGCAGCACGGGGATACCTCCAACATTATTTTCCGCCAGAAACTCGGTGATCTGCTCTGGGGTTTCGCCGTTGTTGATCGCCAGGATCACCGCGCCGTCTTCACCCTGGCTTTGCATAAAGGTCTGGAAGGTGGGCAGTTCACGGCGACAGGGTTCGCACCATGTCGCCCAGAAATTGAGGAACACCACCCGCCCACGCAGGCTGGAGAGGCGCAGTGAATCCCCCTCCAACGCAGCCAGTTCAAAGTTGGGAGCACTGCGATTGATGAGCAGCGACACGGGCAGGGTGGGCAGCGGCTGTGGTGTGGGATCGGGCGGGGCCAGCCCGCCACTGGCGAAGATAGTCAGCAGCGCGCCAACGATACCCAGCAGCGGCAGCACCAGCAGGATAATCAGGGTAGGCGACAGACGACTTGGAGACTGTTCGGACACGGTTAAGGCACCCAACGCGGCAGATAGCCGTTTTCCGCGACCTGTGTCAGGGCACCGCTTTCGAGGTTATAGGTCCAGATTTCCGGCACACCGCCGCTGTTTTGTGCGCCGCTTTCGGTCAGCTCCGGGAAGCGCTGGATCACAAGCTGCTGCCCCTGCGGATCCCAGGAAAAATAACCATTGAAATAACGTTCCTCTTCGATGAGCGGCTCCACATCACCCGTTTCCGTATCCAGCAGATAAAGCTGGCGGGTGCGTGTGTAGCGATCATCCAGGTAGCGCCGCGCCAGCGCCACATAACGCCCGTCGGGATGCCAGGCCGTAGTGGCATCGTCAATGGGGTCTGCGGGTTGGGTCAGGTCGGTAATGCGCCCGGCTTCCAGGTCGGCCAGTTGCAGGGTGTTACGCGCGCCGCCGCTGGACTGGTCAATAATCAGGAAGGGGAAGATCAGCTTTTCGCCATCGGGCGAGAGCGCTACATCGCTGCCGCCGTTGCGGGTGGGCACCATCAGCAGCGACTCGTCGGTAAAGTCATAGACCACAATGCCCACGCTGTTGCTGTCATAGACCGCGATGCGGCTGCCATCAGCAGACCATTGGGGTGCATAACCGAGAATCTGCGAGTCGTTGAACAGAGGGCGGTTGGTAGGCGGCGTGGTGGTGAGGTCTACCAACCAGACACGGGTGGGCCCTACACCCAGATTGCCCAATTCCGTGTTATGGTCGAGCCGCTGGTAAGCGATCATCAGGCCGTCTGGCCGCCAGACCGGGGTATTGCAATCGCTGTCCGGGCAGTTGGTGAGCTGCGTCAGTGCGCCGTTTTCCAGGTCAAGCAGCTTAATATCCGACATGCCTGTATTGCTGCTGCGCTCGGCAAAGGCCAACCGTGTACCATCCGGGCTGATGTCAAAGTTCAGGATACCCGATGGGCTGAAGGTCACCTGCTGGTTGCCATCCGGCATCATGGGATCAGCGATCCATACATTTTGCGGGGCGGCATTGGACGGTGAGAGATAGGCCACACGCGGTGTGCGGACGCGGAAGCTGAAGGCATTATCGGCCAGCACTTTGCGCCCATTCGCACTTTCCGCGCCACTGGTCAGCAGCACGGTATAGGTCGCGCCCGGCACTAAGGCCTGATTGGGGCGAAAACGCAGTGTAGCACCACCGGGAGCATAATCCCCTTCCAAGGGGGGGTCAAAGCGCATCCGTTCAATCACGCTGTCCCAGTTCATAACCTCGCTGAACTGAATAGCGATGCCGCTGGTGCTGGAAGCGATATTTTCCGGCAGTGTGCGCCGGATCTGTACCCCTACCCGGTCGCCCAGCAGGATAATGAGAGCAATCGCGCCCAGCAGAACCAGGATAATCAACGCGACCACCCCATCGAAGCGGTTCAGGCCGAGCAAGGGCAGGCCGCCGCGCGCGCCGCGCTGGATGGATGTTCCCGAAAAAGTCTGTTGTTCAGTCATACGGATAGAAACTCATTAAATTTGCTGATACCTGATAAGCCTGTTCACTTTACGGATACAGATAGGGCTGCTGCGGCTGGTCTACCACTTCGACATTGATTGGGTGCAGCACCGGGTGCTGCTCACCCCGGAATTCTTCTATCTGGAAGCGGCCATAAACACGCACCCAGGTATCCTGCGGAATATCCTCATCCCAGGTGACAGGCAGGCCAATGGCCGTAGAATCTGCCACGCAGCAGCTAATGGTGAAGCGCGCGGCCAGGAATTGGTTCTCGCCAAAGGTGGAATCCCGGTAGACAAAGCCCACGATGTCCGCTTCCTGACCATTGAAACTGCTCAGGTCATCGCTGGCGCTGAACACACGAATCCAGTCCAGCACATTGCGCGAGAGCGGATCAATCGTAAAGGTCGAGATGTTGTCGGCAGAAGCAAGAGCATTGGTGTTAAAATCGGCATTGATCGCCGCCGCGCCCAATGGTCGCGAGGGGATGAGAGTCCCCAGCACCAGCGGCACGGAGATGATCGCCAGCATCCCCCATGACAGCCCTTCTTCATGACTGTGATCGTGGTCGTGGTGTGTGTCATGAACGCTGCCGCGCAGCAGGCGGTAGGCACTGGCCGCACCCAACAGCAGAAACAAGGCTGCTGCCAGATAAGACAGCCAGGCAAAACGGATATTGATGTAATTCGTCAGGTTTCCGCTGACGATATTATAGGCAAAATATAACCCCAGGCTGACCAGCAGCGCGGTTTTCAGCCACGCCTGCGTGTGGTCGTGCGTATGTTCGTGGTCATGATGATCGTGCAGGTGTTCCGTCGCTTGCATCGCAATAAGCCTCCAGTGTTCAGTGCTGCGTGCGCAGCTCCATGCAGGGCAGGAGCCGGGCAGTGGGCAACACGCACTATAATGCCAGATTCAGATTAATCCAGATACCGATCAACAGAGTCATGAGCATGGGCAGCAGAATCAGATAGAGCACTGTCCGCCGCTTGAACACACCCATAAACATGAGCGTACTTTTAATATCGACCATCGGGCCGAAGGTGAGGAAAGCCAGAATAGAGCCGCTGGTGAATGTGCCGACGAAAGCGAGCGCCAGGAAGGCATCGACAGTCGAACATACGCTGAGCAGAAAGGCCAGCGCCTGCATCACCAACACTGAGATTACCGGGCCTTCGCCCAGCGCCAGCAGCACATTCTGAGAAATCAGAGTTTGCATCCCTGCCGCCAGCATTGAGCCGATGATGAGATAACGTCCCATCTCGAAGAATTCGTCCCCGGCCATTTCCAGCGCCTGCCGCAGCCCGGCCAGCAGGCCAGGGCGTTTGTGGACCGCGTACATAGGAATCACCTCGCCAGAGCCGCCCATAACAGGCATTAATGACTGCGGCTGCAAGACCTCATGCGGTCGTGCGCTGAGCGCGAACACCAGCCCGACCCCCACCGCCACCAGCGCCGTAATCACGAAACGCCCAATCCAGATCGGCCCCAGGCCAAAGGCGATATAGGTGCTGACCAGCACCACCGGGTTCATCACTGGGGCGGCCAGCAGGAAAGTCACGCCTACTGACATGGGCAGCCCTTTGTTGAATAAGCGCCGCACCACAGGCACCACGCCACATTCGCAGACGGGGAAGACCATACCCATGAATGCCCCGGCAATCGTCGCCAGGATGGGGTTACGGGGTGTCCAGCGCGCAATATCATCGTGGCTGACGAAGGCTTCCAACAAGCCAGAAACCAGCGTCCCCAACAGCAAAAACGGCGCGGCTTCGATGAAAATACCCAGGAAGCGGGTGGAAAAGATATTGAGAATGGTTCCTGCGTCCTGCCCTGTCCCCAGGACAGCAGCCAGCACCATCCCGGCCAACACCAGCCCCACCAGCCACAGTGCATAACGGCGTACCAAAGCCGAAAGGTCAGCATTCGCTTGCATATCAAAACCCTGTCTCATTTACAGACGGCGGTATTGTACCAGAAACGGAGCAGGTGTCGCATACGTTTTGCCTACGCGGGCAGGGGATCAGACATTAGCCGTCGCAGGCAGTTGGCCGAAGTTGATGAGGCGAATGCCTTCACGCTCAACCACCTCGCGCACGGCAGGATGCACCAGCGCCTGCTTCTCCACAAGGCGCGGCGTGCGATAACCTTCATCGGGCAGGTCATCAATATAACCGGGATGGCACATGAGTTCTGTGATGCCTTCGCGCAGATGCGACAGGATGTGCAGCAGGTTTTCCAGGTTCGCGCCCTCATGATAGAACTCACGCTCGGTAATGTCGGGCCATTGGGGCCTGGCGTTGGTTTCATAGATTTCCAGGATGGCCTGTGGCAGGCTCGCCACAATGTGCGCCGGATAGCCGCGCCCGATAAACACCTGCTGCATCGCCTCCAGCGTCATATGTGTTTCGGCACTGCGCAGCGGCAGGCGATATTGTGCCGCCAGCCTGAGGATCATATCGAAGGCATCGGGGTTGAGATAGGCAGCATAATGGTGTGCGTCGAGGTGGTCGGGCAGCCGCCCGGCGATTTGGACAAAACGCCGGAACTGCGCCCTGATTTCCGCGCGCAGTTCGGCGGCATTAAGCCAGGAATTGTGTGTTTTAAACGTCTCAAGGGAATGAAAGTGCCCATTAGGCTGCACCAGGCTGGGTACTAGGGCAGGTGGCAGCACGGGGGCGCCATAGGTTAGCGTGACATGCAAGCCGATGCCCAGGCGAGGCGCGGTCTGCTGTGCCTGACGGATCGCGTCTGCCGCCTGCGGCAGGTTGATCATGGCGGTGGTCGAGGTGACGATGCCGTGCAGGTGGGATTCTAAAATACCACGACTGACCCCCGCCGAAAGCCCCAGGTCGTCGGCATTCACAATCAGATATTTTGTCACGTCGCTTCACTCCCTATCCCAAAAACCACCTACCTGATAGACAGGTGGTTTGATTGGAGCAGATTATGTCACAGCATCAATTAGAATTGTATTGAGGTTTGCTTGAGTTCTTCAATACGCCGCTGAAGATAGAGCGTGAAGTAACCCTCGTATTTCGTCCACAAGTCCGGGCTGCGCCAGTCATTACCTGTAACCTGCCCCCGGCAGGTGGGCGCACCACAGGCGCAGGTGAATTCGTCATAGGAGGCACTGTCGGTCATGGCATAGTCATAACAAATTTCCTCACCGGGGGCGATATCACGCAGCGCGACCACCATGTTGCAGCCCTGAATTCCGGCATTCGGCTCACAGCAGTGATTTACGCGGTCGCCCGGCCCCAGCCTGTCCGGCACCAGATAGAGCTGTTCGTCAATCTGTACACTGAGGCTGATAAGCTCTGACGGAAGCTGCTGAAATATACTCTCTTCCACAACAGTCCCGCCCCAGGCGGCAATAAGCGCCCCGGCCACCACAGGCCGTACCGCGAAAATCCCATAACGCCCTTTGCCATTTACCGGGCGCGCTTCGCAGAGGGGCGAGAGATAAGAGGAAGGCAAATCATCCATAGACTGCTCCTGATGTGCAATTTGAATCTTAACGATACAATAAAGGCAAACTAGCACCAGCGCTCTATTATAAAACAAGGCTGGTTAAGGATATATTGTGTTTATCTCCCATTTTACAGGAGGCAGTCGCGCCCTATGAAACGCATACTGCTTGTGCTTATTTTCAGCAGTCTTATCCTGGGTATCGCCAGCATTCAGGCGCAGGAATTTGGCACTAACTGGACGGCGACAGTCTATAACAACCGCCAGTTTGAGAATCAGGTTGGGTCGCCCATCGGTAATATCAACGGCCTGAATTTTACCTGGGCGGACAAACCCATCATCAACGGCCAGGTCGTGAATGTGGAGGATGGCGACCGCTTTTCCGTGCGGTTTACCTCCACGCAAACCTTTGCCGCCGCTCCGTATCGCTTTAATGTCACATGGGACGATCAGGTGAGGGTGCTTATCGACGGGCAAACCGCTTTTGAGGATTTTAGCCTGGATGGCATCTACCCCAAGCAGCGTACCTTTGACCGCGAGATGAGCGCCGGACAGCATACGATTACTGTCGAGATGGTGGAACGCGGCGGCGTGGCGGTCATTCAGTTCCAGTGGGGGACGGTTGGCCCACCGCCTACTGTTGGCCCATCACCGACCCCTGCACCCACCAATACGCCTGCTCCCACCAGCCCGCCGCCTATCCCCACTGGCGCGCTGACGGCCACCGTGATTCGCGCCCCTGTACTCAATATCCGTGCTGCGCCCTTTCTGGGGGCAGACCGGGTGGGGCGTGTGCTGCGTGGACAAACCTATGCTGTTATCGGGCGTGACCCGGATGCGCGCTGGTTTTTGCTGCAACTGAATGATTTTCAGGGTTGGGCCTACGGCTACTATCTGGCGATCAATGGCAATGAATTTAACGCCCCCAGCACCAGCGCGTTTGTGACGCAGGGGGACCCGGCGGCTTCTACCGGAGTAGTGGCGCAGGCTTTCGCTGGATTGAAGCTGCGCGCAGAGCCGACCATTTACGCACCGCAAACCGGGCGCATTATCTGGGGATCGATCATGCCCGTGCTGGCGCGCACGCCCGGCGATGGCGCATGGTGGCAGGTGGTCTATAAAGGCACGGTGGGCTGGGTCTTTTCACCTTATCTGCGCATTATTGAAGGTGATATTGCAGATGTCCCGACCCTCGAGCGATAGCGCGGCGCTGCTGGCTGCTCGTGAACACCGCCAGCAGTGGCCGCTGCCTGCCGCGCCCTGGCTGATGGCGCAGTCGTGGCACAATCTGTTATTCGCACACTGGCCGCTGCCGATAGAGGTACTGCGGCCACTTATCCCGGACAGCCTCACCATTGATACCTTTAAAGGTGAGGCCTGGCTGGGGGTGGTGCCGTTTCACATGAGTGGTGTCAGGCTGCGTGGGCTGCCGCCCCTGCCGCTGACCTCTGCCTTTCCAGAGTTGAATGTGCGCACTTATGTCTCCCATAATGATAAGCCCGGTGTGTGGTTCTTCAGCCTGGATGCCGACCATTATCCGGCGGTGATGGCTGCGCGGCTCTTCTTCCGGCTGCCCTATTTCAAAGCCCGGATGCAGGTGCAGGTCATGGGGGATACAGTACATTATGACAGTCGGCGGACGCATCCAGGCTCTGCCAGCGGCGAGTTTCGCGGCTTGTACCGGCCCGTGTCCGATGTATTTCACAGCCTGCCGGGGACGCTGGAATACTGGCTTACCGAGCGTTACTATCTTTACACCGCAGATTCACGCGAGCAGGTCTACCGGGCTGCGGTACATCATCATCCCTGGCCGCTGCAATTGGCCGAGGCTGAAATTGAGACTGAAACGACTGCGGCTTCGCACGGTCTCCACCTGCCTGATACGCCGCCGCTGCTGCATTATGCTCACCATTTGGATGTACTGGCATGGCTCATCGAGCGCGTTTGATTCGCGGTATGGAAGAAATTTCGCTCACGGCGTGGCCATCGCTGCAAACTGTCTGTTACGATGGCTGGCTGCTGCGCTTCGCGGGAGGTTATACTCGTCGCGCCAATTCGGTCAGCCCGATTTACGACTCCACGCGCCCACTGGACGAAAAAATCACCCATTGTGAACGGCTTTACTATGGACGCAGCTTGCCTACTATCTTCAAAATGACCGAGGCAGCCTGCCCGGCTGATCTGGATGCCGTGTTAGAGGCACGCGATTATCAGGCGGACGCACATACCAGTGTTCAGACCGTTGAGCTGGCACAGGTGGATTTCGCCCATGCGGGAAAGCTGACTTTTTCCACACAGCCCACGGATGACTGGCTGGAGGCTTTCTGCCGCCTGAACACGACTGATCCGGCGCGTATCCCCCTGATGCGGCACATGCTGGCGAACATCATCCCGGCGGTGACTTATGCCGCGCTGGTGCGCGAGGGGGAGATCGCGGCGGTAGGGCTGGCGGTGGCGGATGGCACGTATGTGAGTCTGTTCGATCTGGTGGTGGATGCCCGCTGGCGTGGTCAGGGGCTGGGGCAGGCGCTGGTGCTGGGTCTGCTCCAGTGGGGGCAGGCCCATGGTGCACAGGCCGGTTATCTTCAGGTGATGCTCAATAACGCCCCGGCGCTGCGTCTCTATGAAAAGATCGGCTTCCGCGAAGTGTACCACTACTGGTATCGGGTAAAGCAGGCTCCTGCTTAACCGTTAACCGCTGTTCATCACCACTTTATACAACAACGCAATAGTCTCGCCAAGCTGGATGATGTCGCCGTCGTTGAGTAAAGTTGGCTCTTCCAGCCGGGTATCATTGATGAACGTGCCGTTGCTGGATTTGAGGTCTTCCAGCGTAAAGCTGACGAAATGCCCCTGCGCCTTGCGGATAAAGCGGGCATGACGGCGGCTGACCTGCTGATCATTAATCATGATATCGTTGGTAATGTCGCGGCCAATCGTGACCATATGCTGGTTCAGGTTCCACATTTGTCCCGGCTGAGGGCCGCGCTGCACCTGCAACCACATCCCAGGCGCGTTCATACGGGTCGTGCCCAGTTCGGTGGTGACCCCACGGGTGGGTGCAGTCGCGCGGTCTTCAGTCACACGCTGCAAACCCTCGATCAGCCGCTCCCAGGGGAAGTCGTCGCTGTTGAAGTTGATAAAATCGACATGCTGCAAAAATTCCAGACGAGGGTGCAGCCGGGTGGGTTTGAGCACCAGCGGGATCACCCGGATGCCGATGCCCAGCGCAAATGCCCATTCATAGGTCACATATTCCGACGTTTTCGACTCTGGCGTAATAACCACGATGAGTGCGAAAGCACTACGAATCGCCTCGTCAATTTCCAGCCGCCAGTCTGCACCGGGCGCGAGTGCGCTGTCTGTCCAGATTTCAAAGGCGGAGGCGCGCAGCTTCTCACGCATCCGTTCCACAAATTCCGTATCCCGCCGGGCATAAGAGACAAACACGTGCCCCATATGATAACTCCTGATTTCGGCCTCTTAAGGGTTATAAATGCCGCAGATGAGAATTTTATGCCATGCGGTCTAAAACTTAAGAGCCGTTCATCTTCCCCAAAAAGTATAGCAGGAAACCAAATGGCTTACTATCTGCATGTTCAGGCCCTGAAGGCGCAGGGCAGCGCAATGGCATTATCGCCCTATGCGTTCTGCCACAAAATTCGGTAAGCTCATCCGCACTTCTCCAGAACCTATTTTATAGAAGGGACTTGCTGCTGATGGGGATGAAAATAGGCCTACGATCGCACAATGGCGCGGAAGATCGCCTGCATTATGCGCAGCAGATCGGTGCGGATGGCGCGAGTATCTGGGCATGGGCGGTGCCGGAATATTTGGAGCGGCATTACCTTACTACCGACGACATGCGCCTCATGCGCCGCCGCTTCGAGAAATACGACCTGGCGCTGACAGGGGTGGGCATCGGCGGGCAGGTGGTTAAGAATCAACTGCTCGGCCTGCCGGAACGTGAGCAGGATATGAAAAACGTGGCGCGGACCCTACGCGCGATGGGCGAGGCATACCAGGACAAACCACAGGACGCGCCGGTGCTGATTATTGACCAGCGGCTGACTTATTGGGCGGTGGGCGGCGAGTACCCATCGCAGAACCCCGGCTACCAGCGTTTACCCATCGGGCGTGGTGGCACTGTGCTGACTACATTTGACCTGGAACGTGACAAGCACCTGCTGGATGCGCCCTGCGGCGAAGTATCGTATGATGAAGCCTGGGCACGCGTCTGCTATTTTTATGAAAAGCTCGTCCCGGTAGCGGAGGAGGCCAAAGTTCGGCTGGCGACTCACCCGGACGATCCGCCGCTGGGTTATTATCGGGGGGTGCATCAGGTATTGAACGGCTTCGAGGGCTTCAAGAAGCTGATGGAGGCATTCCCCAGCCCGTATAACGGCCTGTTGTTCTGCTGCGGGACGATGCAGGAAGCGGGCGAGGATGTGGCCGAGATGATCCGTTACTTCGGCGCACAGAACAAGATTTTCTACGTCCACTTCCGCAATGTGCGCGGTGTTGTGCCCAAATATGAAGAAGTCTTTGCGGCGGAGGGTGACAGCAACATGATCGCCAACTTTAAAGCGCTGCGTGATGTGGGATTCGACGGCTTTATCGTGCCCGACCATATCCCCGGAATTGTAGGTGATGGTGAATGGGAAGAGCGTGGCCGTGCCTGGCATGTGGGTTATTTTAAGGGTTTGATTCAGGCGCTGGAGGCATGAGTGCCTGATTGGTGAATGTGAATTCGCTTATGTTCGATTTTTCGATCTTCCCGGTGCTGGATACCGAGCGCCTGATCCTGCGTGAACTGGTGCCTGGCGATGCCGAAGCGGTGTTTCGTATTCGCGGCGATTATGCGGTGACACACTACAACTTCGGCTCGCCCTACCAGCGCATCGAGCAGGCGCAAAACCTGATCCGCGCGGTGCGTGAGGGCTATCGCGAAGCACGCGAACTGCGCTGGGGGCTGACGCTCAAAGAAGGGGATCAGAGCGTAATCGGTATTTGTGGCTACAATTACTGGAGTCGGTCTGATCGGCGCGCCTCGGTGGGTTATGATCTGGCGCGGGCATACTGGGGGAAGGGACTGATGCCGGAGGCACTGCGGGCGGTCATCACTTTTGGCTTCGGGCAGATGCAGCTTAATCGCATCGAGGCCGACTGCACTGCTGAAAATCTGGCTTCGGTGCGTGTGCTGGAAAAACTCGGCTTCCAATCGGAAGGGGTGCAGCGCGAGCAGTATTATGATGAAGGCCGCTTCTGGGATCTGCGGCTGTTCGCGCTGCTGCGGCGGGAATATGATGGCCTGTAAAGGCTGTCTGAAAAGGCGTTCCTGCGCCGCTCCCTAATTTTTGGCGAGGATAACAACGGGCACAACAAGTCAACCCCATTCATAAAACAAGTTTTCAGATACGCACTAGACGCGAGGCACAGAAGGACACCCCATTGGGCGGCACGATCCTCAATATCATTACGGTAGCGCTGGGCGCGACACTTGGCTTGCTGGTGGGCAACCGCCTGTCGGAGAAAATGCAGGAATCGGTAATGACAGGGCTGGGGCTGGTGACGCTGTTCGTGGGCATCAGCAACGCTGGGCAGACCGGCAATGTCATCATCCCGCTGCTGAGCATCGCCAGCGGCGCAATCATCGGCGAGATCATTAATATCGAGTTGTATCTGGAACGCTTCGCCGGGTGGCTGCAAGCCCGTTTTACAGGCGGCGGGGCATCTGTCCCTGAAGGTGATGAGACCGTGCTGGCCGAGCGCGCCCGTTTCATCAATGGTTTCGTCACGGCCAGTCTCGTCTTCTGCATTGGCCCGCTGACCTTTGTCGGGTCGCTTCAGGATGGCATGGGGCTGCCGATTGGCTTCCAGCAGCTTGCCATCAAAAGTGTATTGGATGGCTTCGCGGGGATGGCCTTTGCCGCGTCACTGGGAGTCGGCGTGCTGTTCAGCATCATTACGATTCTGGTGCTGCAAGGGGGATTGGCGCTGCTGGGCAGCGTGGCCGGGCAGGTTATGAGCGCGCCAATGGTCAACGAGATGACGGCTGTGGGTGGGCTGCTGCTCATCGGGCTGGCACTGGTGCTGCTCGATATCAAGCGCCCACGCATGGCGAATTTCCTGCCCGCGTTGTTGATCGCGCCGCTGCTGGTGGCACTGGCAGGGGCATTGGGAATTAATATTTACCCGCTTTAGCCTGTACGCTTTTCCGCAAGGGTGCGCACCATCTGCTCGATATGGTTGTTATCGTGCCAGGCGGTGAGGATGAGCTGGTCGCTCACCGTAATCAGACCACGTCGAGGATGCCGCGCCTCGCGGCTCCACTGCTCCTCGGCCACACCCTCATAAAGCGCCAGCAAATTCTGGCGGCGCGCCGTCCATTCCTCATAAACCTGCCCCACAGGCTGCTGATTGTAGCTTTTTTCGGCGGCCAGTGTATCAGGACTGGGGAAAGGCAGGTCGGGGGTGTCATGTGCCAGTGTCAGCCGGACACGCTCACGCAGGATCGGCTCGAAATCCCACAAATGTGCCAGGGCTTCCAGCGCTGTCCAGCCGTTCCCACCATCACGGTAGGTAGTGAAGTTGGCGGCGGGCGTGGCCTGGATGATATAACCCACGATGGTGGGTGCTTTGCGAAGCTGGTCAAGCTGCCAGCCACGAATAATGCTCATGGGTTGTGCCATAGCTGTCTTTCCTTTGGTTATTCCCGTGCAGGCAGTTCGCCGATCAGCACCAGAGTATACGCGCCTTCGGTATTCGCATTGAAGCTGTAGAGCTGCACCTGACGCAGGCGAGGGCTGCCAGTGGGCAGCAGCAGACCTGCGTCGAAGCGACTGCCTGTGATGACGGTATCCTCGCGCAGGGTGATGCTCAGGCCATTGGCTGAGGGGACATCCTCACACCCGCGCCGTCCAGCGTCATCACAGACGATTCCGTCGCTTTCTTCGGTCGGCTCGAACAGCAGTAACGATGGGTCAAGCCGCTCGCGCTTGTCCGAGATCATATACAGCAGCAGCGGCGCATCGACCGCCAGCGGCCCCTGGCCGACCTGAATATGATCGATGTTCGTCCGGGGACGGATGCTAAACCCCTCGATCACGGCTACATAACGTCCTGCCGCGCCCTCACGGCTGCCCACCGTCAGCGTGACATTGCCTGCGGCGGCAGTCCCGCCAATGGTAAGCTGGCCTGCATATTCCAGCAGGTCGCCTGTGATGGTGAGGGTTTCCTGGCCCGGCAGTGTTACGGTGTCACCATCCATCGCGATTGAATCGCGCGAACAGTCTTCCAGGTCGATGCCTTCCAGGTAGACACGGATCACAGGCACGAAACCATCCAGTCCATAGACACTGATACGGTAGAAATCGTCAACACTGCCCGGATCGAAGAATTCCAGCGTCGCCACATTGGTGACCTGATAGTCGGCACAGCGAAATGTCACCTGCTGGTAATTATTAATGCGCTGTACAGGGGTGTTGGCGCGGCGTACCCGCAGCTCATAATCGCCGGTGGACGTGCCGAATTCATTGCCCACCCGTGTGGCCACAATCGTGTACTGTCCGCTTTCGGGTAGGGTGTACTCCATCGTGATCGCGCCGTCCACTTCGCCGTCGGCGCTGCGGGCGATAAGGTTGCCGCCCGGATCAAGCAGGCCGATGAGCGG
>JBGSXK010000328.1:0-12207 GCA_041751455.1 Anaerolineae bacterium | reverse complement strand
AGGCGTGTGTGCTAGTGGAGGCAGGTGCAAACGACGCGGGTGAACTGCCCTGGCTGCTGCAACTGGCCCACGACCATGCTCATATTCGCGGTGTAGTAGGATATATCGATCTCAGCAGCGATGTAGGCGGTGTGCTTGCCCACGTGGAGCAGGCTCAGCGCCCCTGGCTTAAAGGGGTGCGCAAAGGCTGCCTCGACCCTGCTGAAGATTGGGGAAGCTATGCAACCGGCCTGCATGTGCTCACGCGGGAGGGTCTCACCTGCGATCTGCTCATCGGCCAGGGACTGCTGCCGAAAGTCTATGAAATCGCCAGCTCTCATCCAGACCTGACTTTCATTCTCGATCACTTCGCAGGGGCACGGCTGACACCTGATAGTGCACAGCACTGGAAAGAAGCCCTTGCCCCTGTCGCCGCGCTCCCGAACACCGTCATGAAAGTCTCCGGCTATCTGACCGCTGCCGACCCGCAGCCCCTCACACCAGAAATACTGTGGCCCTACATGGAGGCTAACCTGGAGTTATTCGGCACACGCCGCCTGATGTACGGCAGCGACTGGCCAGTATGCACCCGCGCAGGTAGCCTGGCCGAGTCCGTGAACCTTCTCAAGTCTATCACTGGCTCCCTTAGCCCGAACGAACAAGCTGAATTATGGAGCAGTACCGCAATTTATACTTATCAACTGGCAGCACAATAAGGAGTTTTTTATGGCTGCACCAATTGGATTACAACTTTATACCATCCGCGCCGAGGCAGAAAAAGATTATGCTGCCGCCGTGCGCAAAGTCGCCGAGATAGGTTATGTCGGCGTAGAAACTGCGGGCTTCCCTGGCACCACTCCCGAAGCCGCCAGCAAGCTCTTTCAGGAATTGGGTTTGCAGGTGTCCAGCGCACACATCAAGCTACCATTGGGCGCGGACAAAAACGAAGTATTGGAGACTGCTGCCGCGATCGGCACGAAGCGCATTGTCTGCCCCTGGCGACCCCCAGAGGACTTTAGCGCGGTGGACAGGATTAAGGCAACCTGTGACGTGCTGAACGAAGCGGCCGCAGTCGCTGCCGAGAATGGCCTGCAGTTTGCCTACCATAATCACTGGTTCGAGTACCAGCAGGTCAACGGACGCAACGCCAACGAAATCATGCTGGAATATCTCGATCCTTCGGTTTTGCTGGAACTGGATACCTACTGGGTAAAAGTAGGTGGTCAAGACCCCGTAAGCGTGATTCAGCAGCTTGGCAGCCGTGCGCCGCTGCTGCATATCAAGGATGGCCCAGCGGACAGCCGCGAGTCGGATATGGTTGCTGTCGGCCAGGGGGTGCTGGACTGGCACACTATCATCCCGGCTGCACCCCATGCCGAATGGCTGATCGTGGAGCTGGATCGCTGCGCGACGGATATGATGACCGCCGTTGCAGAAAGCTATCAGTATCTCATCGGGGAGGGACTGGCTCGTGGTCACAAAAACTAAGGTCGGTATCATTGGCTGTGGCAATATCAGCAATGCTTATTTTAAGGGCTGTGCAGAATTTGAAATTCTGGAGGTGGTCGCCTGTGCCGATATTGACCTGGATCGCGCCAAAGCGAAGGGCCAAGAGCACCACGTCCGCGCTATGTCCGTGACAGAACTGCTGGCCGACCCCGAAATCGAGATTGTAATCAACCTGACTATCCCGGCGGCTCACGCAGAAGTGAGCCTCCTGGCGCTGGAAGCCGGAAAGAATGTCCATGAGGAAAAGCCCTTCGCACTCACCCGCGAGGATGGACAAAAACTGCTGGCAAAAGCCAAAGAACAGGGACTGCGCATCGGCTGTGCACCCGATACCTTCCTGGGTGGTGGCTTGCAGACCTGTCGCAAGCTGATTGATGATGGCTGGATCGGCGCGCCAGTGGCGGCTACGGCCTTCATGCTGGGTCATGGCCCGGAAGCCTGGCATCCCAACCCGGACTTCTTCTACAAAGTTGGCGGCGGCCCGATGTTCGATATGGGGCCTTACTATCTGACCGCGCTGGTGCATCTCTTGGGTGCGGTTAAGCGGGTCACTGGCTCGGCGCGTATCTCCTTCCCGGAGCGCATCGCCACCAGCCAAGCCCTGTTCGGTCATCGTATCGAAGTCGAAATCCCGACTCACATTGCTGGCGTTCTGGATTTTGCCAACGGTGCTGTCGGCACATTAATTACCAGTTTTGATGTGTGGAGTCATAACCTACCGCGCATCGAAATTTACGGCACGGAAGGCTCACTCAGCGTTCCCGATCCGAACACGTTCAATGGGCCGGTGAAAGTGCGGCGGGCAGGGGCGCAAGAATGGAGCGATGTTCCGCTCACCCACAGTGATCAGGTGAGTCGTGGTATTGGTGTGGCCGATATGGCCTATGCGCTGCGCTCTGGCCGTCCACACCGTGCCAGCGGCGACCTCGCTTATCATGTACTCGACCTGATGCACGCCTTCCATGATGCTTCTACGAGCAGCCGGCATGTGAAGGTCAAAAGTAATGTCAAACGCCCTGCCGCACTGCCACTGGATTTGCTGGCAGGTCAGTTGGATGATTAATCTACAGGGGCGGCTGAACCGGTCGCCCCTTTGTCACAGACTTTCGGATAGAAAGAACCCACTCGTATGGAAAAAGTAAAAGTAGGGATTATCGGCTGTGGCAATATCAGCCCAGCCTATTTCAAAGGCAGTCGTGCCTTTGATATTCTCGATGTTGTCGCTTGTGCGGATATGGATATGGAGCGTGCGAGCGCCAGAGCACAGGAATTTGGCGTACGGGCGATGGGTGTTGATGCCCTACTGGCCGATCCCGACATCGAGATTGTCGTGAACCTGACCATTCCTCAGGCGCACGCTGAAGTCAGCTTGCAGGTGATTGAAGCAGGAAAAAATGTTTACGAAGAGAAGCCTTTTGCCCTCAACCGTGATGATGGCAAAAAAGTACTGGACGCAGCAAAAGCCAGAGGCGTGCTGGTTGGGTGTGCGCCGGATACCTTTCTGGGCGGTGGCATCCAGACCTGTCGCAAGCTGATCGATGATGGGTGGATTGGCGAACCAGTGGCGGCCACCGCGTTTATGGCGGTTCATGGTCATGAATCCTGGCACCCTAACCCGGAGTTTTATTACAAGCAGGGCGGTGGCCCACTGTTCGACATGGGGCCGTACTACCTGACTGCTCTCGTGAATCTGATCGGGCCAATTAAGCGTGTGATGGCTTCTGCCAGAACAAGCTTCCCGCAGCGCACCATTACCAGCAAGCAGCTTTATGGTACAAAAATTGATGTGGATGTTACCACGCACCTCAGTGGCGTGCTGGATTTCGCCAGTGGTGCGGTAGGCACTACCATCATGAGTTTTGACGTATGGAGTCATAACCTGCCACGCATCGAAATTTACGGCAGTGCAGGCTCAATGCAGGTACCCGATCCTAATGCCTTCGGGGGGCCAGTGCTGGTACGCCGCGCAGGTGAGCAGGGATGGAGCGAAGTACCGCTCACGCACAGTGGTGACGCAGGACGTGGCATCGGTGTGGCCGATATGGCCTATGCACTGCGCACTGGCCGTCCACATCGTGCCAGTGGAGATCTGGCTTATCATGTTCTGGATGTGATGCAGGCCTTTGACGAGTCTTCCGAAAGTGGCCGTCATATCAAAATCAGGAGCACAGTCAAACGCCCTGCCCCGCTGCCAATGGGTTTGCTCCATGGGCAGCTCGATCCGTAACTTTTACAGGGGCGATATAGTCGCCCCTGCTGTTGGAAACAGCTTTATTAGAGGATTATATGGCTGAAGAACGCTTTTTTCTGACTGGCGCGCTGGGCTGTCTGGGGGCGTGGGTGGTACGTAACCTGCTGACCGAAGCCGTCCCGGTGACAGTATTTGATCTGGGCGGCAACCCGCACCGCCTGAAGCTGATTATGTCCCAAGAAGACCTGGCGAAAGTCCATTTCATCACAGGAGATGTGACAGATTTAGCAGCGGTTGAAAATGCAATACGGGACTCTGGCGCAACCCACATCATTCATCTGGCCGCACTGCAAGTGCCCTTCTGTAAAGCTGACCCGCCGCTGGGGGCACGGGTTAATGTCACGGGCACGGTGAACATCTTTGAAGCAGCCAAGCGTGCTGGCCTCGAGCGAGTAGTTTATGCGAGCAGCATCGCCGTGTACGGCGCGCCAGACGATTATCCACCGGGATTAGTCAGGCATGATGCGCTGCAGAACCCGCTCAACCATTATGGGGTATACAAACAGGCTAACGAAGGTACGGCCAGAATATATGCACGTGATGATGGCATTAACAGCATTGGCCTGCGTCCATATACTATCTATGGACCCGGACGTGACCAGGGACTGACCTCCTCACCCACCAAAGCCATGCTGGCGGCAGCAGCAAACCAGCCCTACCACATCACCTACGGCGGTTATAACGGCTTCCAGCATGTCGATGATGTGGCCAAAATCTTCATCCAGGCAGCGCGGGCAAATTTTGAAGGCGCGGACGTGTTCAACCTGCGCGGCAGTGTGGCCCATATGCGCGAAGTGGTCGAAGCAATTGAGGCGGCTGAACCCAGTGCGCGCGGGCATATCAGCTTTGAGGAACAACCACTTGCACTGCCGGAAGGCTTCGAAGACACAGCGCTGGTAGCTGCCATAGGTACTGTACCGGACACCTCGCTGCGCGAGGGGGTAGCGGCTACGATCCAGCATTTCAGGCAAGCGCTGGCTGCGGGTACGATCTCTGCCGACAATCCATAATCGCATAAGGATATCATCTTGAAAGACCTGTTTTTGCTGAACCCGGATATCGTCTTTTTTAATCATGGTTCATTTGGCGCATGCCCCCGCCCAGTGTTCGAGGCATACCAGAGCTGGCAGCGTGAACTGGAATGGGAACCAATTGATTTCCTGGGTCGTCGCCAGGAAGCGCTTCTTGGTGAAGCCCGTGAAAAACTGGCGCAATATCTGAACACAGCACCAGAAAATTTACTGTTCGTGACCAATGCCACTAATGGCATGAACACGGTGGCACGCTCACTGATGCTGGACTTCCAGCCCGGCGATGAGCTGCTGACCACCAACCATGAATATGGCGCGGTGGATAAAATGTGGGATTACATCAGCAGCAAAACCGGCTTGAAGATTATCCGCCATCCTGTCCTGGTACCTGTCACCAGCCCTGAGGAACTGATTGAGTCCCTGTGGGCGCAGGTCACGCCGCGCACCAGGATGATCAGCCTCAGCCATATCACCTCTGCCACTGCGCTCACTTTTCCTATCACAGAGATTTGCCACCGTGCGCGTGAGGCAGGTATCCTTACCATCATCGACGGCGCACATGCACCGGGTCAGATTACGGTAGACCTGGACGCGATTGGCGCAGATTTTTATACGGGCAACTGTCATAAATGGATGTGCGCTCCTAAAGGGGCAGGCTTTCTCCATGTGCGCCCAGAGTGGCACGACAAAATTGATCCGCTGGTGATCAGTCACGGATGGGTCGAAGGCTCAACGCTGATCAGCCGCTGCCAGTGGCAGGGCACCCGCGACACGTCAGCTTATCTGTCTGTCCCGGCAGCGATTGAATTTATGCGTGATCATGATTGGGACACCGTGCGCCAGCGCTGCCACCAGATGGCGATTGACTTCAGCCAGCGCATGACCGCGTTAACAGGTATTTCGCCCTATACGCCCTACTCCACGGAGTGGTTCATGCAGATGATTACCGTGCCGCTGCCCGATTGTGACCAGCCAGAACTGGCGCGGCGGATTTACGAGGATTTTCACATCACCGTACCCATTTATCCCTGGCAGGAACGTAATCAGGTGCGTGTCTCTTTTCAGGCTTATAATACGCACGAAGATTCCGACATTCTTTACAACGCACTCGCGGAACTACTGCCTGTGCTTGCAGTGTAACACCGGAATGCACGGGGCGGGTTTCATATCCGCCCCCACCCACCACCCAATCTTTCTCGAAGTCGTCTCTCTAAAATCTGATCATCCTCAAATTCATCCAGTTGCAGATACCAGCGCGCTGCGTCAATCAAGGCCTGCTGCGGGATAAGACCGACAAGTTCGCTGTGATGAATGCCCACACCATAACGTGCTGCCTCGCGTCGCACCATCTCCACTGCGTGAGCAACCGAGGTCTGGCGGTAATCTGTGAGATTCATCGAAACCTGCGCATGTCCCTTTACCAGCAGCCCCAGCGCCTTCACCCTGGCCAGGCCCCCACCGGAATGTCGCACCACCAACGCGATCTTTTTAGCGATCTCTACATCATCCGTTGTGAGATAGATGTTGTAGGCAATCAGTGGGTCGCGCGCGCCGATCACTGTCGCCCCGGCGGTGCCTAAACGTGCCGGGCCATAATCGGGAACTCGAGCAGGATGAGTTGCAATCTCGGCCTTCAACCCTTCATAATCACCCCGCCGCAAATCGGCCAGGTTACGCCTTTCAGGTCGGGTCGCCGCGTATTCATACAGGTAAACCGGGATACCCAGTTCATCCCCCACGCGTGTGCCTAACTTCTGTGCCAGCATTACGCAATCGGCCATCGTCACACCAGAAATGGGGACAAACGGCACCACATCCGCCGCGCCGATGCGAGGATGCGCCCCACGCTGCTGCTCCAGGTTGATGTGCTGTCCGGCAGTTTTGATGGCCATGAAAGCGGCTTCCAATACACTCTCTGGCGGCCCTGCAAACGTAATCACTGTGCGGTTATGATCAGGATCAATGTGATGATCCAGCACAGCCACCCCACCGACACCAGCAATCACACTGCTGATCGCCTCAACCACTTCCATCCGCCGTCCCTCGGAGAAGTTGGGAATGCACTCGACAATCGGCGTTTGCATACTAAGGCTCATCGTCAAACTGCTGCATGATGCGTTTATATGCCTCGTTGATTTCCTGCATCTGCTCTTTAGCCTGTGGGGAATCATTCATGTCAGGATGATACTGGCGCGCCAGATGACGATAAGCCGCACGGATCGCTGCACGGTCAGCATCACGGGAGATCATCAAAACCGCATAGTAGGCTTCAATCGATTTACGGTCAAGCGAAAGTTTGCGCCGTTGGGCTGGTTCTTCATGAGCCTGGCTGCTGGCCGCGGGTTCAAAATCCGCCACCCGCCAGAAACCACTGATATATCGGTTGTCCATGTGGATAAAATCGCAGTGCAGATGTGCGGCGCTGATTGCCTCGCCATAACGAATATAACGCTGAAAGCCGTGCCCGTGATCTTCAAAATAGACCGGGAACACGGAGGTATACTGCGCATAAGAATCGTAGCCGTAGATTTTGCCATCGTAAAGAGTATACAGCACCTCCATCCAGTCGTCCGGCAGGTAAAACTTATTTTCTGGCGGCAGCAGCATGTCCCCCCACAAAATAAACAGGGTGTGGCGCACGGCCTGGTTGCTCTCCTCCAGGACACTCTTAATCTCGTTGAGCGGCAGCAACCGTTCCACAAGATACATAATCACCGTCTCACCCGTGACCATCTCCACAATCACCAGATCACTACCGTCATGCTTAATATCAGCAACTACCTCTGGTGCAGCGCTTAATTCATTGACCAGATATGTCCTTACTTTGTGAATATCGAACCGCATGAAGAAATGCCTGTCTTCTGACCTGCAATAAAGTTGCAACGATTTTAACCGCAAAATTACACTTTGGGCGACCGAACTCAGTACAATAGAGGGCAACTCAAGAAATAGTTGCCGAGGATATGCTTATGGCTCTCTCCATCGAACGCGAAACAACTCGCCTGACCAATGTTGAGCGTGAAACGCTCATGGCACAGATTGATCGTGACGGTTATGCCATCCTGCCGCACAAGCTGCCGGAAAGCCTGATGCATGACGCGCTGGCAGCCATTGACCGCATCGCAGACGAGATGCGCACGGCCAGACCGGGCACCACCAGCGTCAAGCAGCAGAACTGTGTCGATCTGGACCCGGCTTTTCTGAGGCTGGTCATGTATGAACCCGCACTACAACTGGCCTATGATGCTTTTGGCCCTATGTTTCATCTCAACCAGTCGAATTTTGTCAGCCGAATGAAAGAGGCTGCTGACCTGTCGAATTTTGTGACCAGTGCGCCCTGGCACGCCGATGGCCCGCGCCCGGCGCAGTTCCCCACCGTCAACGGCGCGATGGGGCTGCATTATCTGAAGTTCGGCTACTTCCTGACTGATCTCACGCATGGGACAGGTGGCTCGCTCCAGGTGGTGCGCGGCTCGCACAAACGCCCGGAACTGGATAACAGGGGTCAGGAATTTGATATTCGTGATTATCAGGAGGATGTAGTGCAGATTGACTGCGAGGCCCGGGCAGTGGTGGTGTTTCATCAGGCACAGTGGCATGCCGCGCCGCCCAATCTTTCCGATATTGAACGTAAGAACCTGTATATCAGCTACTGCCCCACCTGGATGCGTCCGGTAGACCGCGACTTCCCTACCGAGGAGCAGCTTGCCGGAGTGACCCCAGAGGAAAGCTGGATACTGGGCGAGCCTCGTCCAGCACTGCGCTGGTGGCTGCCCACCCCGGAAGACAGGTTACGTATGAGCCGTTATGCGCGCGATTAAACGCAGGGGCGGTGATGCCGCCCCTGGACTACCACTTAATTCTCTACCGCCTTGAAATCCTTACGGGCGGGGACATCCCCGGCGCTGCAAAACGACCCCGAGGTGTGGACGAGATGCGCAATTTTCAGCTCAGCCGCCTCATCTTCACTCACACTGGGGCGGAACTCATCAGAAATCTTCCACTCGAACTGATCCCGATTTGGGTAGGTTGCCTGATGGTGCCGCAGCGCGGGCGGGATCAAGCGCAAGCGTTTGTCTACCCAATCGGTATCCCATGGCCCCTCGTTCATAATCTGCTCAACAGCGCGAAATTCATAATAAATCGTCCGGCGCAAATCTTTGCCGATCACCTGTTCAGAGCCATGCACAACCATCACATCATGCAGCAGCACATCACCCGGCTCCATCTCCACCTGGATCACGTCCTTCGGCTCCCAGCCATACACATCGCGTAGTTGGCAGATGTCGGCCTGCCCGGTCTGGGTACGCGGCACCACACGCAGCGCCCCGCCGCCGGCGCGCGAGTGATCGAGATACAGATCATAATTAAAGATACGATAATTACGCGGATGCACTGCGTCCTGATGCCAGGGAATCGCCTCGCCATCGCCTGCCTGTTTAAAGACCATCGATTCATAAGTGGGCACAAAATTTGCCCCACACAGGCTCTCCGCTACTGCCAGTACATACGGACTGCCTAATAGTTCCAACGAAGCAGCCTGCCCCTTGTTATGGACATAATTTACGCGGAAGGGCACCCGTCCATGTTCGCGCTCCGCAAAGCGATAATCCTCATAATGAGGATCGTCGGGCGTAGTCGCTTGCATCTGTTCAATCCACCGATCACCCGCGTCCTGTAAGCTTTTGAGCAAGTCTTTGGGAATCCAGTTCCGCAGCACCAGATAACCATTGTCATCAAAAAACTGAACCTGTTCATCTGTCAGATGATAAGGCGTATGGGTTTGCACAGTGTGAATTGACATTTTCAAAAAGCTCCTTCTATATGCCTGGGTTTATAAATTATAATTTTAAACGTGATCCAATACAACCATGCCGAAATCATGTCCAAGCCTGATACGACTGTTGAAGCTGGCGCACCAGATCATCAGGAGCAGCATACGGCATCACCCGTGCTGCGCAGCCGAGCATCGAGTTCGAAACCGCCATCCCCTGCTCATGCAGCAGCCAGACCGGTAGTCCCAGCGCGTAGGCCATGCCCACCTCGATCAACCCTCCACGCAGGCCAGAGTCATAGACCACCATCAGATCGGTATCAGCCATCAGGTCTTTGACATACGGCATCCAGGTTTCACCGCTCAGCAGGCCGTTTTCCCGAATTTTGCGATAGGCCACCAGCGCCACATGCCCATATTCAACAGTCACCTCGGTCAGTAAATTGGCCAACATCTCCGCGTCGGGGCGAGAATATCTCATCGAGATGAAAACCTGTGCCATCCGCGCTTACCCCACTGACGACCAGTCCATATCCCTATCCAGCGGGTATATCGGGCGCTGGATGCGTTGGAACGGCAGGCGCGCAATCGCCTGATCGACCGCGCCGGGGCTGAGCGCAATAAAGGCTTTTCGCGCGGCAGCTTTCAGTTCCGGCACCAGATAACCCACCTTCACCACAACGATCTTGTGATCGTCCGGCTCAATACCCAGTCGTTGAAAGTCCGCGATATAGTGATAGGGTCTGCGTCGTTGCGTGACGATCACCTGTACTCCACCTATTTGCAGCACTACCTGACGATCATTCAGGTCATCGGTCTGGTGCAAAAACTTCACAATGCCTGTGATAGCCAGCGGTTTACCGTGAATATGATCGAGTTTACCGCCCAATGACACCGTAACCTCTGCGCCCACCCCTGCCATATAACAGACTTCCGTGGCTTCTGCATCTGCAATACTGGCAACCACTGCATCCGGCACATGCAGTGCCAGCAAACGTTCCAGGAACAGCGGCATATCCCCCACCCCACCTGCTGTCGGATTATCGCCGGAATCGCTGATAAATACAGGCTGTTCCGGCGCTTCCAGCGCCCACTGGATGCACTCGTCAATGCTGCCATCAGGCACACCAAAACGGAACTGGTCACGAATGTCCCAATAGGTCTGCGCCAGCTTAGCCGCCTCGCGCTGAATCACTGTGCTGTCCGTCCCTGTGACTACAATCGTCGCATGGGCACGCGGCTCATCCGCCCATACATAGCCGACAAAAACCGAGGCATCCATCACCCCCGGAATATGGTCAATCTCTGGCAGTGATGCATAGAGGCTCAGTCCCGGCTCCCATTCGGTGCTGGTCTTTTCACCGGGCAGCACCACCGGCACGGGAATATAAGCCATCTGCGGGCGAATACCTTCACGCAGGCAGGTCATCAGCATGGTAAAGGATTTCTCGCGGGTTTCCTCGACATCCACATGCGGGGCGGTGCGGAAGGTGGTCAGCATATCCAGTTTATCAATCTCCCGCTGCGAAATATTGGCGTGGAGATCAAAACTCGCGGAAATCAGACAGTCCAGCCCCACAACTTCGCGCGCCGCCGTAATCCAGTCACCCTCGGCATCATCCATGCCATACACATTCATCGCCCCGTGCATATCCAGATACAGGCCGTCCAGCCTGCCTGCCTGTCGCAGCAGAGCAATAAATTCGCCTTTTAGGGTCTGGTATGCGCTCATCTCCACCGAGCCACCAGGGATCGCCCGCGCTTGCAGCGTGGCGATATATTCGGCCTCGAAATTCGCCAGGAAAGGATACCCCGCCAGCAGTTCCGCGCCGCGCCGCACCCGAAAATAATCCAGCCCAGCCAGCAGCGGCGAAAACGTGCAGCATTCTGTAGCGATCCCACCAATGGCTATGCGCATAGACCAATCCCCTTTGTGTTCTTTATCAGTTCGTGGTTCAATTACCGCGTTAACTTAACATACTACGATAGCAGACTGCCATATGACCAATCCACCCCGTCTCGAAATCGCCGTCACAAGCCTCCAGGATGCCCTTAATGCTCAAAGGGGCGGTGCGCACAGCATCGAAATTTCCCATGATCTAAGCGTAGGCGGCCTGACTCCGCCGCTGGATTTGGTGCAGGCAGTACGTGAGGCGGTCGCGATTGACATACAGGTCATTATCCGGCCTCATGCCCGCGACTTTATCTATACGCCTGCTGAGATCGCTGTGGTTTTAGAGCAAACACGCGCGCTCAGCCGCACGGGTATTACAGGCATCGTCTTTGGCGCGCAGACCCCGGAACGCAGGCTGAATGTTGCGTTGATCGAGCGTGTCGTGGCTGCGGCCAGCGGCTTGCCAGTCACGCTTCACCGCGCGCTTGATGACAGCTTAGCGCCTGAAAAATCACTGGAAGCACTTATCGGCATAGCACCGCGTGTGCTGACCTCTGGCCCGGCAGCCACTGCATGGGACGGGCGCGCTGATCTGCGTCGGTGGGTGCAAGCTTATAGTAAATATTTTTCATTTGTGGCATCCGGCGGGCTGAAATTACAGCAGCTTGCTGAATACGCTGCTCATGTACAGGCGCAGGAATATCATCTTGGCAACGCCGCCCGTGAGGATGATGTAGTCAATGTGGAAAGAGTAAAACAACTTCGCCGT
>JBGSXK010000327.1:0-12019 GCA_041751455.1 Anaerolineae bacterium | reverse complement strand
TCGAAGGCGCGCTGCTGGCGATCAATACGGCGGATGCCCAGTTTGCCGAAATCCGCGCCCGCATTAATGAACTACTGCCACCGCTGCTGGAACTGGGACCAGATCAATGTCTGTTCACCTTCCGCAACGCCAGCGATGTACTGCGTCTGATCACCCAGGGACAGCTTGTCACCGACTCGCTGGATGGCTTCCGCTCTGTAACGGGCTACTGCTTCGACGCAGAGGCTGGACAGTCACTCCGCTTCGAGTATTTACAGGTTTCCGGAAACGCGCAGGCTATTCTGGCGGTCAGCCCACTGGATAACCCAACTAACTTTATCGCCACCGGGCGCGCGGCGGGCGGCCAGAACTTGCTATCGGTGTCCCCGGTCGTGATCCCCTTCACCGGGCGCTATCTGCTGATTATTGGTGATACCAGTGCCGATCGCATCGAACCACTCACCAGCAGCTTTGGCGTGCTGATTACCAACATCACTGGCCTGACCATCGTCGGCCCTGGCCTGGGCATTGACCCACTGACCGGCCAGCTAATTCTGCTGCAATCGGTCACATCACCGGTCATTTCGACACCCTCACCGTTCTTCACACCTACTGTTGCGGGAGTGATTGGGGCAGTATGCCCAAGCCTGACGGCTACCTGTCAGGAGCTTGCAAGCTGTGATCAGGCATATGCCTGCTTCCAGGCAGGCAACCTGCGGCTGGATGCTGACCTGGACACGCAGGGGACGATCTTCAACGGGGTGCCGTGTGAGGTGGTGCTGTGCCCCGCGCCCTAGCGGGTACACCATCGCGCGCTAACTGAACCATTTCTGCGCTTACCCACAGTGGTAAGCGCAGTTTTATGTACACTATTCTGGGGTGAGAATCGTGTTTTTACTGGACACGCGACATGATGATTTTCTGTCCGGGCGCAGACGGCATATTTACCGTTCGATTGGGACGGTTTTGCTGACAGCGGCGGCGCTGCTGGGCATCCTGGGGTTGACCCTGGGCGGGACTGGCCTGCTCAACCTGTCGAGCGAGGCCAACATCCAGCGGGCACTGAACGAGCATGGCCGCAATGCGGACGCGAACGTGATCGACCGCTTCGAGGTGCAGCGCCGCGATTCTAAAGGCAACCCTAACGGCATCAACTATCACCTCACCTATCAGTTCCGCGCGGGTGAGGCGCTGGTGACACATACCTCTGTGGTCAGCCAGGAATTATACGACCAGCATCAGGCAGGCGATTCCCTGCCCATTCGTTACCTGCCGGAAAACACGCGCCTTTCGCGCGTTGTGGGCAATCATAACGACTCGCCCCTGCGCATGACCCTTGCAGGGCTTGGGCTGCTGGTGGGAGCGATCGTCTGCCTGCTGCTGGGGCTGCGGGAACGCCTGCGCAGCCGTCGGCTGCGCAGGCAGGGAGTTGTGCTGCATGGCAGGCTCATCAGAGCGCGGGGGTCATGGTCACGCGCGGGCTACCATATACACATCGACTACATATTCACAAAGCCAAACGGCGAAAGCCTGCTGCGGCAGGCGATGGGCGTGCGGAATGATCTGATGAATAAGCCCATGCCACCGGGCGGCACCCAGGTGGTCGTGCTTTATGTGCATGACGGGCTGCTGTTCGTGCTGTAAGCCGCTAGCGCGCGTAGGCGTTGAACGGGTTGGTGTGCGTCAGTTGCGTGATCGTAGCCTCGTCCACGCCGCTGGCGCGCAGTTTGGGCAGAAACACCTCGCACAGATGCGTATACGGGCGCGGCGTGCCGCCGCCCGGTTTGGCCGGGTCATACCAGCCCACATCATGACTCAGCAGCAGGCGGTCGCCCAGCCCAGCATCCAGCACGCGCTGCACCAGCTCAATGAGCTGCGCGTCGTCCTGACGGCCAATCGAGTCGTACTCGATCCACGCGCCACGTCGGGCGATTTCCAGATGCAGATCAAAGTCTGGTTCGTTCTGCGTGTGAATCCAGATATAGCGCTCTGGCGTGTAGCCCTCGGCCTCGATGATCGCCAACTGGTCTTTGACCACCCGCCCCCGTATCGTATGGCTGCCGATCACGGCGTGAGTCTGTTTCGCGGCCTGTGCCGCTGCGCGCAGGATGTTCGCTTCCAGTTCGGTAATGTCATCATCGCCGGCGCTCAGCTTAATCCAGGCGGCCTGCACTCCACTACCCTCAATTTCGTCCTGTAACTCGCGCAGCATCCAGTCGCGCAGTTCGCTCACGCTGGCATCGCGTACCCAGTCGGGAATCCAGGGTTCGCGATAATTCCCGGTGGGCACGACAATCGGGAAACTGGTCGCCTCAGACACCGCACGGTCAATATCCGCCCGCCGTCCCACGCCGCCTGTGCTGCATTCCACCAGCGCCGTAACACCGAGTGCCTTGATCTTCTCAATCTCCGGGGCCATCAGCGCGATTACCTCTGCCGGATCAGCCTGCCCGTAACCTGGTTGGTCAGGGGTGCGCAAATCCACAAACACATGCTCATGCGGCAGAATGAGGCCGAGTTCATCAGCATTCTTTGGGCCAAGCGTCGTCATTAACTGGGGCATCATCATACTCCTGTACAAAAATTTCTGTCAGCGGCACATCATTCATTCTATTCTAACCTCAACAGGATCAATTCACCCTGCTGGATTGCCTCATGAAGGTGGATAATGAATTTGCAATTCGCTATAATCATGCTATCGAATAAATTTTAACATTCTAGGAGATTTATATGAATACTCCGACTATCACCCTGCCACCCCGCAGCGAGATCGCACACGAGCATACCTGGAACAAAGAGAGTGTGTTCCCGACAGCGGAAGCCTGGGCGCAGGAGTACCAGGCCATCAGCGATGAACTACCAGCCCTCAGCAGCTTCCCCGGCACACTGGGCGTGAGTCCCCCCCGATTGGTGGAATGGCTGGAAATGGTTGAGGGGCTGGCGCGGCGTGTCGAGAAGTTGTACTTCTACGCGCGTATGTCCGTTGCTGTCGAAACCAGCAACCAGGCTGCTATCGGTATGACCAGCCAGGCGGGAAGCCTCTACAGCCGTTTTGCTGCTGCCGCCGCCTTCGCTAACCCGGAAATCCTGGCAATGGGTGAGGATAAAGTGATGAGCTGGGTGCGCAGCGAGCCGCGCCTGGAAATTTTCGAGCACCACTTTGCAAATTTATTTCGCTTACAGCTTCATGTGCGTTCTGGCGAAGTCGAGGAAGTGCTGGCGATGGCGGGTGAAACCTTTGCCGCCGTTGATCAAACCGAGGAAATGCTCACCAGCGCGGATATGACCTTCCGTCCGGCCATCACTCAAAGCGGCGACACTGCTGAAGTGGGACAGGGCACCATCGGCACATTCCTGGCTGGGTCTGACCGGGAAGCACGACGCACGGCATGGGAGAGCTATGCTGACAGCTATCTGGCGCTGAAGAACACGCTTACCAGCAATTATGTAGCCTCGGTTAAACGTGACGTGTTCTACGCCCGTGCGCGACGTTATGAAACTGCGCTGGAAGCCTCGTTGTTTGAGAATAATGTACCGCCGGAAGTGTTTCACAACCTGATCGAGGTCTTTAAGAAGAACCTGCCCACCTGGCACAAATACTGGGCAATCCGGCGGCGGGCACTGGGCGTGGAGACACTACATCCTTATGACATCTGGGCACCAATTTCTCAGATTGAGCCGCAGGTGAAGTACACACAGGCAGTGGACTGGATCAGTGCAGGCATGAAACCACTGGGTGAGGAGTATGTCAACGCGCTGCGGCAGGGGTCTTTGCAGAATCGATGGGTGGATATTTACCCCAACAAGGCCAAGACCGCTGGGGCATTCTCCTACGGCACCTATGATACTCACCCGTTCATCCTCATGAGCTATGATGACACGCTGGGGGCGATGAGCACCCTGGCACATGAACTTGGCCATTCCATGCACAGTTACATGACGCGCAAGAGTCAGCCTTATATCTATGGCGATTATACGCTGTTCGTGGCAGAGGTAGCTTCGAACTTCAACCAGGCCATGACGCGCGCTTATCTGTTCGAGAATAACCCCGACCCACAGTTCCAGATCGCGGTCATCGAGGAAGCGATGGACAACATTCACCGTTACTTCTTCATCATGCCGACGCTGGCGCGCTTTGAGCTGGAAGTGCATTCACGGGTAGAGCGTGGCGAAGGCATCACCGCAGACGACCTGATTAACCTGATGGCGGATCTGTTCGAAGAAGGTTATGGCGGCGAGATGCACATTGACCGCGAGCGCGTGGGCATCACCTGGGCGCAGTTTGGGCATCTCTACGCCAATTACTACGTATTCCAGTACGCCACAGGCATCAGCGCCGCCCATGCGCTGGCGGCACGTATTCTGGAGGGCACCGCTGGGGCGGCAGAAGATTATGTACGCTTCCTGAGCGCGGGCAGTTCGGTGTACCCGGTGGATGCGCTTAAGCAGGCGGGGGTGGATATGGCCACACCGGAGCCTGTGGAGAAGGCATTTTCTATTCTGGCGGATTACGTCAACCGCCTCGAACAGTTGACGCGGTAACTCAGGCACAGGGGATGACCCTTAACGCCTGAAAAACAGGCCAAGAACAGGTGAGGGTTTGAATCTGGTTTGTTTGCAGCCATTAGCGTTAAAAGGTGACTTACCTATTATTAAGAGGCATCTCCGCAAGGTGATGCCTTTTTAGCGCTATACTTATTATTAGTTTCATTATTAATAAAGGACCGCAGCGGCAGTATCAACGTGCAGTTAGCAAAGGTGTAAAAATAAAGACACTGATTTTGTCCCGCCTCGCCCTCAAATTCATCCTTCCCGCCACCCTCATCTTCCTGGCGCTTTCACTGGTCGCGCGCTCGCTCGGCAGCTTACAGCCGCCCAACCCTGTCCTGCTCGGCTTCAACGAAGACTGCGAGGACAAGCCGCAGCCGTGCTGGTATGGGATCGTACCAGGGGTGACAACGGCCAGCGAAGCCACGCACGTTTTGGAGGGGCAAGGTTATCGGAACTTTCACCAATCCGACAGATCGTACACCTTATCATTTAAGCGTGATAATCCAAAGCTGCCCAGAGTTGATTTCGAGGCGGCGTGCGATGATGTTCAACACAACATTTGTGACGCAAATCCACTTTTATGGATAGTTATCTTTATTGGTTTATCTGATGTGACCGTTGGGGATGTCATAGTGACATTAGGTCAACCCGTCTCAATTGGCTTTAACCCTGTACTTGGCCCCGCCCTTTTTTATTCTCAGCTAAACATAGGTCTGCAAGATTGGATTTCTCCCCATCATAATACAGAGGGTTTCGAGTTTTACGCTTCCCTTCGGGATATGAGCAGTGCTGCTACCTGGAGTGCTTTTTCACGATGGCATGGCTTTGCCCCGTCGTGGCGTTATTGTCAGCTTGAACATAATCCTGCTGATTGCCCACAATAAGGACGTGCCCATCACCGAGAACTTCCCTCGCCCAACGCCAGCGAGTGCTGGTAACGGTCATCGGAATTATTCATAAAAGCCTATAGTCTGCCCCCAAACCGAGATGTGGCCTGACCCGTCATTACGGGGTAAATTTCTGATATAAACCTTTTGGAGCCTATAAGGAGAAAATGATGCATCGATTATCCCTGCGTTCAGCCGCCCCGCCGCTGCCCCGGTTCATACTGCTTTTACTGCTGCTCGTGCTCCTCGGCGGGATGATGGCCGTGAACGCACAATCGCCAGAACGCGCACCGCAGACCTATACTATCCATGCTGGGGCTGCCGGGCCGGGTAATGTGCGGCTGCTGACCTTCTATCCCGCCAATGTCCAGGTGCATCGTGGCGATACGATTGTCTGGCAGGTGCATGATTTCCATAATATGCGCTTCGATACCGAGCCACTGCCCCTGTTTGTGGAAGCGGAAGTCGAAGGCCAGACCGCGCTGACGCTCAACGCGGATATTCTGTTCCCGAATGTTGAAGATGGAGCCGCCTTCCAGGGCAGCGAGATCAACACAGGCGCGCCAGTAGACGAAAACGCCATCATTGATGGGCCAGACTCAGTATGGACGTTCTCGGTTGTGATGGATGCCCCGCCCGGCACCTATGTCTACCTGTGCGACATCCACCCCGGCATGATCGGGACGATTACGATTGTGGACGACAGCATCGCAGTGCCCGACCCGCAAACCGTCGCCGCCGATGCCACAGAGCAGATGCAGCGTGATATTTACAACGGCTTCCTCATGTCGCATGAGATCGAGCAGCACCAGCACCCCAATCCGCAGCCGCCCGCAGAAGGCGAAGCGCGCGTCCTGACAGGATTGCAGCGGGGAGGCATTTCGGTAGATCGCTTCTTCCCGGAAGTGACGGTGATCCGCGCCGGGCAGAGTGTGACCTGGGCTACACCTGTGGATGGTAATGTGCCGCACAGTGTCACCTGGCCGTATCAGCCGCGTGAGGAGTTCTTCAAATTCCAGACCAGTAATGATGGCATGAACCTGCTGGTGGTGGACAGTGTGCTGCTGATACCTACAGTCGAAAACGGAGGTGACTGGAGTGGCGAGGGCTTCCTGCACAGCGGCGTACTGCTCCCCGGCGACACATTCACCGCGCGCTTTCCAGAGCCGGGAGTCTATCCGTTTATGGATATTTTCGAGCGCGGCATGACCGGGGTAGTCGTGGTGCTGGCAGAAGAATAACGGCGCAGTACCAGAAGCGGGAGGGTTTTACGCTCTCCCGCTTATAAATGTGGCAGCGACCCCACCAGCAGCGCCAGTGTGGTGAGCAGGAAAAGCAGCTTGGAGAGCTGGGAGGCGCGCCGGACATTTTCGACAGTGGCCGTGACCAGCACATAAAAGGTGGCTGGCCAAAGCAAGCCCACCACCAGCACCATATAGGCGGTGTTGAGCGGCCAGAGAACAGTCACCAGCGGCAGCGCCAGCGCCACCAGCAGCAGCGCCCCCCTGGCCACGCGCAGGGCAGTCTGCGGGCTGTAGCGTGTAGCAAGGTTGGTGATTCCTGCCGCCCTGTCGCCTTCGTAATCGGGCACAGTTTTCAGCACTTCGCGGGCAAAAAAGGCCGGGAAAACAAACAGGGCACTATAAATAACCGGCGTGATTTCCCCGGCGACCACCGCCCCAAAAGGCAGCAGTGCCGCGCCCATGGCTGCAATCGTCAGATGACCAGTCAAAAAGCGGCGCTTGAGGTCATAAGAATATAAGAACAGCCCCAACGCGATGAACGTCGCCACCAACCCAGCGGCCAGGCTCACCATGAAGGCCAACACCATCCCGGCCAGCGTACAACCCAGGCACAGCGCCCACGCCGTTTGCAGTGAGACTTTGCCCGCGGCCAGCGGCCTGTCCGGTCGGTTAATGCGATCAATATCCAGGTCTAAAATGTCGTTGATGACAAAGCCACCGGTGGAAATAAGGGTGGTTGCCAGCGCCGCCAGCAGCATCGCGCTATAATCAAACGACAGGCGGTGATGCCAGACGGTGATCGTATAACCTGCGATCACACCCAGGCCAGAACTTACCCCGTTAAAGAGATGCAGAAGCGTGAGCGTATCCAGCAGACGCGAAGTCTGGGGCGAGGTAGTCTCTGTGGTGGTCTTGTTCATTGTCCTGGACATGCTCACGCTGGCTCGGCGAAAATCATGCGTCCGGTAGGCTGGTTGATGAGGCGTGTCACAGTCACATTGATGGTGCGATCCATGTAGCGTTTGCCGTTGGCGATAACCACCATTGTGCCATCTTCCAGATAACCCACCCCCTGCTCAGGGTCGCGTCCTTCCTGGATGACATGGATGGAGAAGGTTTCACCGGGGATATAGACAGTGCGCACCGCGTTTGCCAGCAGGTTGACATTCAACACACTGACGTTCTGCGCCTCGGCCACACGGTTCAGGTTATAGTCATTTGTGATCAGCAAGGCCTCGCGTTGGAGCGCTACCATCACCAGCTTGTTATCGACTTCGGTGATACCTTCAAAATCATCCTCAATGATCCTGAGCGGGACATCGGTATCGCGCTGGAGTTCGTTGAGTTTTGCCAGCCCACGCCGCCCCCGGTTACGGCGCAGCGGGTCGGGTGAATCGGCCACCTGATGCAATTCAGACAGGACAAAACGGGGAACGATCATGGTACCCCCCAGGAAGCCTGTCCTGGCAATATCGACAATTCGTCCATCGATCAGGACACTGGTGTCCAGCACCATCTCGCGGCCTATGCCCATCTGCAAGCGGCCTTTGGCCTGACCTGCCCCCAGCCGTTCATTAACAAATTCCCAGATTTCGCGGGCACGGACTTTGAAGAGCGTCATGCTCAGATAGCCCGTCACCAGAGAGAATGCCGCGGGCAAAAACGTACCCGGCCAGCCGGAAATAAGCGACAGCGGGTAGGCCGCCAACAGCCCCATGCCCAGGCCAATCAACAGCCCGACCAGCGCCATAAACAGCGTATCAATCGGCATTTCGTTAATGATTTTGCTGGCAAAACGTACTGGACGGATGGTAAGCCAGGGCGTGAGGATAAGCCCAAAAAGCACCCCGGTCAGGCTGAAGATCACCGATGTCGCGATGGCATCTTCCGGCAGACCGAGTGAAGCTGCTGTTTCCACACCCAGCCGCGCACCCAAAAGCGCAAAAATCACCATTCCAATCAGGCGGAAGGCGAATTCAAAAGACATATAATCACGGACTCCCTGGCCGCGACACACTACCTCACGCTACCTGAGGTATGACGTAAACATGAGATAAAAGGATGCTTACGACAGGTGCCGGCGTACCGACCTCAACAATAATAGGATGACCTTATAAATCGGCCAATAAAGCAGATGCGCTGGTGATGCAATAATAGGCGCACGAACAGCGCCGCTTCCCCACCAGCCCCAACCTTTAATGTATCACGCCTGAATCGCCTCGTCAACGCAGCACTGCGGCAGATCAGCCGATTCGCACAGCTTGACACTCGCCCGCAACTTCCTCTATACTCATCAACATGAATGAATACACTACGACATATTTCAGCAGCATGGTCATGCGCCCCCCGCGTCGGGACAGACGTTGGGTGCAGTGCCTTGCGTGATTATTGAAAATCAGCATCAGCACAGCAAGCCGTCTGTCCTCTCGCGGGGGGCAGGCGGTTTTTTATTGAATCACCTATCTGTAGTCATGGGTCGCCAGTCTAAAAAGATTGGCTACAATATCCAACGGTTTACTATTTTCCAGACAATCATTCACCTCTACAGTCCCGGCTGTTCAGGCCACAGGTTAATGACCGGAGACTGAGGGCTAAAACCAGGAGCTTTACATTCATGGCCAATCACATTCACGTTTCCGTCGCCTGGCCATATGCCAACGGCGACCTGCACGTAGGTCATCTCGCCGGGGCCTACCTGCCTGCGGATATTTTCGCCCGTTATCAGCGCCTGAAAGGTAATCATGTGCTGATGGTGTCTGGCTCGGACAGTCATGGCACACCAATCTCGGTAGAGGCGGATAAACGCGGAGTCCCGGCGCGTGAGATTTTCGAGCATTATCATGAGCGCTTCCTGCTCACGCAGCAGAAGCTCGGCATCAGCTATGATCTGTTCACCCATACCGATACCGAGAACCATCACAAAATCGCGCAGGATTTCTTTCTGCGTCTGCTGGAAAGGGGCTATCTTTTCAAAGAGCGACAAGAATTACTGTACAGCGAGCTTGAGAGGCGCTTCCTGCCAGATCGTTATGTCGAGGGAGAATGTTATATCTGTCATTACCCGGACGCGCGCGGCGACCAGTGCGACAACTGCGGCAATCTGCTGGACGCGACCAAGCTGATTAACCCGCGCAGCAAAAATCACCCGGATGAAAGTCTGATTATTCACGAGACAGAGCATTACTTCCTTGACCTGGGTAAGTTCACCCACCACCTGCTGGCGTACATCGACCAGAATCGCGGTCACTGGCGGCCTAATGTCACGCGGTTTACCGAGAACTTCATCAGGGATGGGCTGCATGGCCGCCCGATCACACGTGATATTGACTGGGGAATCCCCGTCCCGCTGGAAGGCTGGGAAGGGAAGCGCTTGTATGTTTGGTTCGAGGCGGTAATGGGCTACTTTACGGCCAGCATTGAATGGGCGAAGAACACAGGCCAGCCTGAAGCCTGGAAACAGTGGTGGTACAACCCGCAGGCCCGTATCTACAACTTCATCGGCAAGGACAATATCCCATTTCATACCATCATATGGCAGGCGGAACTGCTGGGCGTGGATGGCCTGTACAATGAAGCGGATGATCTGAATTCGGCAGACGCACCGCTGCAACTGCCTTACGATGTACCCGCCAATGAGTTCATGAACATTGAAGGCAGGCAGTTCTCCAAAAGCCGGAACTGGGCCATATGGCTGCCGGATATTCTGGAACGCTATCAGGCGGACGCAGTGCGTTATTACGTCGCCATGACATTCCCTGAAACTGCGGACTCGGACTTTTCATGGGAGGGCTTCCTGCAGCGTGTGAATAATGAGCTGGTGGCGGCCTGGGGCAATCTGGTGAACCGGATGCTCGGCTTCGCCTACAAGCGATTTGAGGGTAAAGTGCCGGAGTATGACATGCTGACCGAGGAAGACCAGGCAATAATTGCAAAGGCTGAAGCAGGCTTCGAGGAAATTGGCGCGCTGCTGGATAAAGTCAGGCTGCGTGATGCGCTGCAAGTGGCGATGGGGCTGGTGCGCGAGAGTAATGCCTATCTTGACCGCCGCGCCCCCTGGCACTCGATCAAGACCGACCCGGCGGACACGGCACGCACGGTGTACAGCATCCTGCGGGTGATCGACAACCTGAAAATCCTGCTTGCGCCGTTTCTGCCCTTCAGCAGCCAGCAGCTTCACGAATATCTGGGTTATGACGGACAGTTATTCGGCACGTTGAGCATCAAGGAATATCAGGAGGAGACCCGTACTCACAAAGCGTTGGTCTATGACCATAACGGCGCGATTGGGCGCTGGGAAAAGAGCGGGCTACAGCCAGGGCAGGCCCTGCGCGAGCCGAAGGCGCTGTTTGTCAAGCTTGAGCCAGAAATTGTGGAACTGGAACGTGCTTTCCTGGGTGCCCCACGCGACGAACACGCGATTGTGGTAGAGGGATAGATAGCCAGCACGTCACAATTGTGCCTATACCGCCGGAGGGCGATTGCTTCCGGCGGACTTGGGGCAGGCCTCAGCCCGCGGAATTGACATGCGTGGGGCGGATTTTATAGAGCAGACGCTCCGACACTTCGCGGGGCGGCGCTTCGATGCCGTAGCGTTTCGGCTTGCCGGTATAAAGCAGGGCCAGCGTGTTCATGGATTCGCCGCCGCCCTCTGCTGTGATGTCTTCCACCACGCCGCGCACTTCGAGATAGCGAAACTGGTTTTGGGGGTCGAAGACCATTACGGTCACACGCGGGCGCTCCGCCATGTTTTTGTGCTTCTGGCGGTCTGCCGTCGCATTCACGATGATGTGTATGCCGTCATAGCTGCACCAGACGGGTGTCACCTGGGGATGACCATCGGGCATCAGAGTCGCCAGTGCAGCGATCACCGGGCCGTCGAGCAGATCACGGTGCGATTCAGGGATGTGCGCGGACATCGTTTGTCTCCTTGAAGATGCTGATAAACGGAAATGACATGGCGCAGGCTGTGGTTTCTAATTATAACGGGTCATCGCGTACCTGACCCCAGGCGTTCTTAAGCGGTGAAGTTACGTTTCGGGCGCTATAATGGAGCTGTTTTGACGCAGGCTGCACCTCTGAAGGAGATAAAGATGGCCGCCAATCCTCGTTTACCCTCACCGCCGCGTTCCAGCGACGGTTGGGCGCAAATCTTTGTATTGTTTATCAGTGTGATTCTGCTGCTGCTGGTGATTATGGCGGGCGCATCCACCACCAGTGTCCCGACAATGGCGGATAAAGCCGATGTGGGACCGCCGCGTGTCTTTTTTGCCGAACCCCGACAGGGCGCGATAGTCCCGCAGACATTCATCGTCCGCATGGAAGCGCAGGGTGTGATTATTGAACCTGCGGGGGAAATCC
>JBGSXK010000326.1:0-4530 GCA_041751455.1 Anaerolineae bacterium | reverse complement strand
CTATAAGGAGTGAAGGTATATGTTGAAACGTAATAAGATTGTTCGTTTTGTGGGCTTGTGCATGGTTTTTGCCATGCTGCTGCCTCTTGCTGTAGGGTTGGTCTCTGCGCAGGATGAGCCTGTTGTCCTTAATTACAGCTTCGGCTCCGGCGACATCCCCAGCCTGGACCCGTCACTGGCCACCGACACCAGCTCAATTCAGATTATTATTGAAATTTTCCCCGGCCTGACCCGTCTGCATGAAGAAACACTGGAACTGCAACCCGGTATGGCAAGTTGGGAAGTGGCCGATGATGGCCTGACCTACACCTTCAACCTCATCGAGGGCATTCCCTGGGTGCAATACAACCCGGATAGTGGTGCCGTCGAAGAAGTGCTGGACGAAGACGGTAATGTCCGTTATGTGACTGCCAACGACTTTGTGTATGGCTGGCAGCGCACCCTCGACCCCAACACGGCAGGTGACTATGCCTATGTGCTGGCACCCTGGGTTGCTAATGGCGAAGAAGTGAACGCAGGTGAGTCTGATCTGGACGCGCTGGGCGTTGTAGCAGTGGATGATTACACACTTGAAGTGACCGCCACTGATTCAGCAGCCTTCGTGCCGAATATCTTCGGTATGTGGATGGCCGCGGCGCAGCCTGAGTGGGTCATTGAAGAATACGGTGACGCCTGGACCGAAGATTATGCTATCGCCAGTTACGGCCCCTTCGCACTGAAGGAATGGCTGCACGACGAAAGCATCACCATGATTAAGAATCCCTTCTGGCCTGGTACCGACAGTATGCCTGTGCCGCAGATTGACGAAATTTACAGCACCATGCTGGAAGCCAGCGCGCAGCTTGCCAACTTCGAAGCCGGGTCGCTGGATATTTCCGAAGTGCCGCTGAGCGACATTGACCGTATCCGTGCCGATGGCACCCTGAGCCAGGCACTTAGTGTTGGCGCCGGTTCCTGCACCTACTACTACGGTTATAATGTCGCCAAGGCCCCGCTGGATGATGCCCGTGTTCGCCGCGCGCTGTCTATGTCGATAGACCGCCAGTCGATTATTGACAACCTGCTCAAAGGGGGTCAGGAACCGGCCTTCTTCTTCAGCCGTCCGAATCTGGTGGCCGCGCCCACTGCCGAGCAGTACCCTGAGTATGTGATTGGCGAGGATATGGCTGAGGCGCAGGCGCTGCTTCAGGACTACTTGGACGAAACCGGCCAGACGCTGGACAGCCTGCCGCCCATCACCCTCATGCACAATGAGAGCCAGGCACACGCGGTAATCGCACAGGCCGCTCAGCAGATGTGGGCAGAGAACCTGGGCCTTAATGTCCAGATTCAGACCCAGGAATGGGCTGTATACCTGCAAACCCTGCGTGAAGACACACCACAGATTTACCGCCTGGGCTGGTGCCTGGACTACCCTGATGCCAGCAACTTCCTGTATGATGTGTGGCACACCTCCACCAACCCGCGTGGTAACTGGAGCAATGCTGAGTACGACGCACTGGTAGAAGAAGCCCGCACCCTCCAGGATGTGGATGCCCGCCGTGAACTGTATGCACAGGCCGAAAACATCCTGTCCAACACCGAAGCCGGCATCATCAATGTGTACTTCTACACCACGCTGGCACTGACTCAGCCCTGGGTGGAACGTACTTATGCTCAGATCGGCAACCAGTATTTCGAGAAATGGAGCATTGGTGATCGCCCCTAAACAGGGTCGCACCATGCACTAAATATCAGCATGACCAGAGAGGGGGTGGGTTTCCTGCCCCCTCTCTCGCGCATTAAGGATATGATGGTTTAAAAGGGTACATAAGAGGTCACACAGATATTCTTACCCTGTGTGATGTCGGTTGAAATAAGGCAAAAATCTGCTATGACACAATATCTGATCCGACGTTTTTTATCCATGATGGGTGTGCTGTTAATTGTTTCGATCATTACATTTTTTGTGATGCGCGCGATCCCCGGTGGGCCGTTTGACCGCGAGAAAGCACTTCCCCCACAGACTATCGCTCAGCTTAACGCAAAGTACCGGCTGGACGAGCCTATCGTGATGCAGTACCTTTATTATATGGGCGATATTGTCGTCCCACGTATCACAGAACGACGGCTTCCCCGTTCTGCCAGCGAAGATTACCTGATCAATATCCCCATCCCGCTGACGGAAAACACACTGCGCTGGATGAACTTTGGCCCCACCTATCGCTCACGCGGTCGCTCTGTAAACAGTGTGATCGAGCAAACACTGCCGGTCTCCATGCAACTAGGTGTTGCGGCGCTGCTGGTGGCTGTGTCGATTGGCATCCCGGCAGGGATTGTAGCTGCGTTGAAGCGCAACACATTTCTAGATTATGCCAGCATGGGAGTGGCTATTGTGGGGGTTTCCGTCCCGGTCATTATTTCCGGGCCAATCCTCCGTTATTTTTTCGGGGTACAGCTTAAGTGGCTGCCGCCGACGGGCTGGGGCGGGCTGGAATACATGATTATGCCAGCGTTTGCGCTGGGTTTTGCGCAGTCTGCATTGCTGGCACGGCTGACACGGGCGAGCCTCCTGCAAGTGTTGAATGAAGATTATATTCGCACGGCGCGCGCCAAAGGTCTTTCGGAGAGTATTGTCATCCTGCTTCATGCCATGAAAAACTCGATGATCCCGGTAGTGACGGTGCTGGGGCCGCTGTTTGCTTTTCTGGTGACAGGCAGCTTTGTGGCAGAACTGATCTTCGGCATCCCCGGCCTGGGGCAGTATTTTGTCACCAGCATCACTAACCGTGATTACCCGGTGATTATGGGTACTACATTGTTATTTGCGACCGTGATCGTCATTGCCAATCTTTTTGTTGATATTATTTATGTGTGGCTCGACCCACGCATCAAATACAGTTAAGGAGTCCTCGCATGTCCGTCGCACAGCCATCTTCAAGTCGCAGTATCCCTAACCTGCAGGTCAAAGAGGTTAAAGGTGAAAGCCTGTGGGCCGATTCATTTCGCCGTCTGCGCCGTAACAGGATGGCAATGCTGGGGCTGATTATTATTATCATGTTCATCTTTGTAGCCATCTTTGCTGATTTTGTTGCTCCCTACAGCTATCGCCAGCAGAACCTTGTTATGAACAACGCCGCGCCATCGTGGGTGATTGGCATCTTCCCGGTGATGCAGGCTAAAGAAGACGGCGGTTATGTGACCGTGAATGAAGAGTATGGGCTGGGTGCAGATGCATTGGGGCGCGACCTGCTCAGCCGTATTATTTATGGGACTCGTATTTCGCTGGCAGTAGCCCTTGTGGGGCCGCTGGTGGCCATCTCAGTAGGGTTGACCCTCGGGGTTATCGCAGGGTATTTTGGTGGATGGGTGGATAACGCCATTATGCGTGTAGTCGATATTGTCTATGCCTTCCCTACGCTCCTGTTTATCATCTTGATTATGGCGTTCTTCAGGGGAGGGGGCTTCAGCAATGTTGAAGCCCAGGGATCACTGGGGGCAGCACTTTATAACCTGGATGTTTCAACGGGGGGCATGTTCTTCATATTTATTGGGGTGGGGCTGACCTCATGGGTAGGGCTGGCACGCCTGGCGCGTGGGCAAGTGCTTTCGGTTCGCGAGAAGGAGTACATGACTGCGGCTGAGTCGATAGGCGCAAAAGGCTCCACAATTATGATCCGTCACGCGCTGCCCAATATCCTGGGGCCGATTATTGTCGCGGAGACACTGGCAATCCCAACTTATATTCGATATGAAGCCTTCCTCAGCTTTATCGGGCTGGGGGTCGTGCCGCCCACACCAAGCTGGGGCGCGATGATCTCTGAAGGCTCACGTGCCATTGCGACTTATCCCAACCAGGCACTCTTTCCCGCATTCGCTCTGTTTTTGCTCATGTTTGCCTTCAACTTTTTGGGCGATGGCCTGCGCGATGCGCTTGACCCCCGGATGCGTGGCGTGGACTAGACAGACCACTCTTCTCTTCGGTAAATTCTACAGGATGAACTTTTAGGGCGAGTGACCAACTCGCCCTGTATTTTGTCTGGCGGGAGTGTGCCATGACCCATTATGAGATTCGCACGGTGCAGACGATGGAGGAATTTGCACAGGCCAGCCAACTGGCAGCAGAGACCTTCGCGCGGGGTAACCGGGATTTTTACGAGCGTTCACTGGTTTACTGGGAGAAGATGACCCGGCAGCCCGGCTTTTCATTTGACCAGCATTATGTGCTGCTGGCCGAAGGCCGCCTTGTCTCGCATGTGGAGATCGGCAGCTACATGCTGCGCTATGGCCGGGTGCAGCTTGAAGTCGCCGGAGTGGGCGCGGTGTGTACGCAAATCCGTTATCAGGGGCATGGCTATAATGCGGCGCTGCTGCGTGTCTGCATGGATGTGATGCGGGAGAGCGGGGCGCACCTCTCGCTGCTGAACGGTATTCCCGATTATTATCACCGTTTCGGCTACAGTGCGATGATTCCCGATTACACGATTGAAGTACCTGTAGAAGAAGCGCTCCGGCTGGAGGCACCACTGACCGCGCGGGAGATGCTGCCGG
>JBGSXK010000325.1:0-2066 GCA_041751455.1 Anaerolineae bacterium | reverse complement strand
GATGCGGTGCAGGATGTACGGGTCTTCCGCGATGAAACGACCATTATCGTAGATCGTGCGCGTGTCCCTGAGGTCATGCGCTACCTGCGCGATACCGCAGGCCTGGTCTATAATTTTCTGTCTGACATCAGCGCCGTCGATTATTACCCGGCTTATGATCGCCCGGAACGCTTCGGCGTGTCCTACCATCTGCTGTCCATGCTCTACAATCGCCGCCTGCGGGTGAAGGTCTACATACCGGAAGAAGAACCGGAAGTTCCCACACTGACCACGATCTGGCCGGGCGCGAACTGGCTGGAACGGGAAATCTTCGACATGATGGGCATCAACTTTGCTGGTCATCCTGATATGCGACGCCTGTTGATGCCGGAAGACTGGGACGGGCATCCCCATCGCCGTGATTACCCCCTGGGCTATGAGCAGGTGCAGTTTTCGTTTAATGTGGAAGACATCCTCAAGCACAAGCCCTTCGCAAAAGAATAACCTGGAGTGATTTGGAATGAGTATTGCGCAGATTACGGGCAATCAAGTTCAGGAACAAAAGTGGGAGGGTGATATTGAGGAGCTTCGTGGCATGGTTTCAGAGCGTGCCTTCACGGGCGAGACCATGCTGCTCAATATGGGGCCGCATCACCCCAGCACCCACGGGGTGCTCCGTGTGCTGCTGGAACTGGACGGCGAGGAAATCGTAAGTTGTATCCCTGATGTAGGCTTCCTGCATACCGGGATCGAGAAAAATATCGAATCCAAAACCTATGAAAAGGCCGTCACACTCACTGACCGGATGGATTATCTGTCGCCTCTCTCTAACAATATGGTCTACTGTATGGCCGTCGAAAAGCTGGTCGATCTGGATGTGCCAGAGCGGGCGCAGCTTATCCGGGTGATTGTGCTGGAACTCCAGCGGATCGCCAGCCATATGGTCTGGCTGGGGACACATGGTATCGACCTTGGCGCGATGAGTGTCATGCTCTATGCCTTCCGTGAGCGCGAGAAAGTGCTCGACCTGCTGGAAATGCTTTCCGGCCAGCGTTTGATGGGCAGCTATCTGCGTCCCGGCGGTCTCTGGCGCGATATTACCCCTGAGTTTCCCGATGCGCTGAATAAATTCATTGCTTCGTTTGAGCCAGCCATTGCTGACTTTGAGGCGCTGCTGGTGAAAAACCCGCTGTGGATTGACCGCACACAGGGCATCGGCGTGGTAGAGCCAGAGGTCGCGCTGGCCTGGGGCATGACCGGGCCAACCCTGCGCGGCAGTGGTGTGAACTGGGATTTGCGCAAGGCAGCCCCTTATAGCGGTTATGAACAGTTCGATTTTGAAGTGCCGTTGGGCGAACATGGCGATGTGTACGATCGCTTTTTGTGTCGTATGTTGGAACTGCACGAGACTCTTAAAATCCTGAAACAGGCGCATAAGCGGCTGACTCCCAAAGGGCCGTTTCGCTCGGACAACCGCAAGTTCATACCCCCGCCACGCAGCGAACTCGGCCACAGCATGGAAGCTGTCATTCACCACTTTAAGCTGTGGACGGAAGGCTTCTCCACCCCCGATGAAGAAGTTTACGTTGCCATCGAAAGCCCACGCGGCGAGATTGGTTGCTACCTGCATGGTACGGGGGGCAATAAGCCGCGCCGTGCCCACTTTAAAACCCCTTCGCTGATGCATATCAGCGCGCTCCCGATCTTAACCGAGGGTCACATGATTGCGGACCTGGTGGCGATCATCGGCAGCGTGGATATTGTACTCGGTGATTGTGACCGCTAAGGAAGCGAAGATGTCTATACTCGATCAAAAATATGAAGCGCGCATCCAGAAGCATTTCGCCAAATACCCTGATAAGCGCTCTGCTGTGATGCCTCTGCTCTACATTGCCCAGGAAGAATATGGTTATGTAAGCGAGGAAGGCATCCAGGAGGTCGCGCAGCTTTGCGGGATGGACCCAACTCAGGTGCGCTCCATCGCCGGGTTCTACACCATGTACTCGGAGAAGCCTAAAGGTAAATACTGGCTTCAGGTTTGTACCGATCTGCCCTGCGCGCTGCGCGGAGCAGATGAATTTCACAAG
>JBGSXK010000324.1:0-3443 GCA_041751455.1 Anaerolineae bacterium | reverse complement strand
GGCGGCAGCACCACCGCAGGGATCAGGGTGGAGGTGGGCCGGGGTGCCAGGGCTTCCTCGGTGGCCACCACAGGCGGCAGCCCTCGGCCCATCATGGATGAGCAGCGGAGGGTATCGCTCTCTGCTTCAAGGCATATATTCACAGACTCAGCGTCGGCTTCTGCGCTGTGCAGAATTTCAAGCAGATAACTCTGCTCCCGTGGGGGCAGCCGGACTCGAAGACCTGCCAGCAGCGCACTGCTGGCGGCCAGCATGTCACCGCTTTCTGCGTCGCGCAGGATCACAGTAGGACTGGAAAGCTCTGCGAACGAAGGCTCAACCGTCAGGAAGAGGTAATCATCAATAAGGCCAGAGAAAGCAAAGGCCAGCCGGGGTTGTTCCTCACTGAGCTGGCCGGGGGTGGCTTCGCCCAGTATAAGCTCCTGTGGTGGTGAGAGTGGGCGGCCAGCCAGGGTGCTGATCAGGAACGAACCGGTGGTGCCGCCCACCCCGCGCACCTCAATCAGATATTCACCCGCTGCGGTGAGGCTGACAATAGTGCGAACAGTGGTCTGGCCTTCCCCATTCGGCACATTCTGAATCACCAGCCCGGAAGGATCGAGGATGCGGAAGGCTGGCACAAAGCCTTCGGTGATGGTCAGTACCTGCACTTCCACGCTCAGCGGTTCTTCAGCGGTGATGCTGAAGCGCTGAACCGGGTTCTCTGTCGTGATTTGGCCAGGGATGTTCTGGCCGATATTGATGGGGCTTATATCCTCTACCTGAGCGCTCACCGTCACCGCGCCAAAGGCCCAAACGGCCAGCAGCATTATGAAAAAACGTTTATAGAAAGACATTAAACACCTCTTAATTCATCAACCGATTCAAATTTTTCCGATGACTATAGCTGTACCACTCAATGCAGAGCGAATGGCAGGTTATCAGTTATTTAACGCAGGCAGCACCTCATTGATCAGCATTTTGAGAGTCGTCATGCTGGGAAAACCTGCACAGTCCAGCATAAAATAATCCACACCCAGCTCAATAAAGCGCTCCATCTGTTCAACCACCTGCTCTGGCGTACCCACGAAGCTAAAATCATCTTCTGCGCTGGTGTAACGGTCGCTCCCCAGCGCCTGAGCTTCTGCCTGAGTGGCGGCACAGGCACACCCACCTACCCATGTTCGCTTCAGGGTAGACGGATCACGGCCCACCTCGGCACAGGCGCGCTCGCAATTTCTGGCGAGCTGGCGATAACTTTCTAACCCCATAGAGGACACATTCCACCAGTCGGCGTGCTGCGCGGTCAGGCGCAGCATCTTTGGCTTGAACGCGCCGACCATAATGGGCGGGATCGGCGCAGGCTTTGGTTCGCAGTGTGCTTCGAAAACCCGGTAATACCTGCCCTCAAAAGTGACCTTTTCCTCAGTCCACATCGCTTTAATGATCTGCAATGTCTCTTCAAGCTGCGCTGCACGCACATCACCGGGGGGGAAATCGTAACCATAGGCCTGATATTCCTCCTCATGCCACCCTGCGCCAATACCGAGGATAAATCGCCCGCCGCTGAGAAATTGCAGGGTCGCGCCCATCTTGGCGAGCAGCGCCGGGTTGCGGAACGACTGGCACAGCACGGTATGCCCAAATTTGAGTTGTGGATAAAGGGCACTCATGTAGGTAAGGGTAGTGAAGCCTTCCAGTACGCCGGCAGTGGCGAACTGTAAGTGATCGATAATCCAGGCTGAGTCAAAATGCTCCGCCACCAGCTCCAGAGTAGGGATCAGGTCTTCCATGTATGTCGCCAGACGTACCTTATCGAGAGAGTCACCCGGTATGCAGAAGCCAAACTGGATACGATTCATCATACCTCCTGGATTTCGCGCAGAATTAAGGCGCTAGCCCTCTCTTTACTGTAGTCCAAACTGTAATAAATGCAAATGACGCGCGTCAGTACGCCTTTACTGCTCGCGCAGGTTGTGGATGATCTCGTGAATGATCTGCTGGAAGTCGGCCAGGGCTTCGGCCCTGCCCAGCGTCGCCACCAGCGGCAGATTGGGGCGCAGGTTGGCTTTCTCATCGGGGAAATGTGCATCAGCAGGCAGCAGCCGGTTGAGCGCGTCCAGCGTGGAGAGGCGCAGATGTGGCTCGTCGTAAGGCGGGGCGACCTGTAGATACTGGAGTGGAATCTGCACGGCGGGCTGGCGTGAGTAGGCCCAGATGGAAAATACCGTCACCGCGCCGGAGTCGATCACGATTTTAGCGTGCATGACCGGGGTGCTGAAGCCGCTGAAGGTGAGCGCCGCACCACTGTCCTGTGCCCATTTATAAAGTGTGCGGGCGATCCTGGCTGCCTGCTCGCCATCCGGGAGCTGTTCCATATATTTGAAGAAGTTGGTTTCGTTGGGTTCCGGGGCCAGTTTTGCCGCCTCGCGTGGTTTAACCGGGGCAGGCAGCGGCTCGGTAAGCGGAGCTTTGCGCAAAGCAGTAACAAGCTGGCGCGCGGCCTTTTCGCGCTTCTGGCGAAAATCCGTGTACTGGCGGTTGACCAGGTAAATCGGCATCGAGACATCTTCAATCAGTGCCACGAACACGGGTTTGCGCAGGTCAATCGCCAGCAGGGTTTCGTTCTCCACCCAGTCCGACCTGCGCGCCTCTTTCGATAAAATCACGACAAGGGCACCGCACTCACGCACACCCTGCTCGATCTCACGTGCCCAGGTGGAGCCGTCGGGGATGTTGTTGATATCCATCCATGTGTTGAACCCGGCCTCATGCAGTTGGGTACCCAACCAGAGGGTGAAGTCCTTATCATGGCGGCTGTGACTGAGGAAGATGTAAGGCTTCTTTGCATTCATAAGTGTTGTCTGGGTGGGGCACAGATCACAGCGCCCGGCGTCTTTATCAATACTATCTTTATATACTCTCTGTAGTCTCCATATTAGCATACCCCAATTGTGAGGGGAAATTGGCACAAAGGTGCGAAAGTTTGCTTTTTGCTACCTCGAAGAAGAGTAGCATTGGCTACAATAGTAATCTAACTCTCTGATCGTTACAGGTTGTCTGATGACTCAAATCTTTATTTCTTATCGTCGCGCCGACAGTCATGCCATCACAGACCGCATTCAGGATCGCCTGGAAGCGGTGTACGGCGTGGAAAATGTTTTTCAGGATGTGGAAGATATTCCCCCCGGCGCGAACTTCAAAGAGTATCTGGATATTCAGGTCAGCCTGTGTGATGTGCTGCTGGTGATTATCGGCCCGGAGTGGCTGGACATCCGCGACGAGAATGACCGCCGCCGCCTGGATAACACGTCAGACTTCGTGCGCATTGAGGTCGAATCTGGACTGAAACGTAAAAACATTCTGGTTGTGCCCGTGCTGGTACAGGGTGCGCGTATGCCCGGCGCAAACGAACTGCCGCCATCCATACGTGACCTGCATTATCGCAATGCCATCCGGGTACG
>JBGSXK010000323.1:0-2887 GCA_041751455.1 Anaerolineae bacterium | reverse complement strand
CCAGTCCAGTGGTGGTTGCCACCTCACAGGCTACCCGCGCATTCGGGTCTTGTGTCAGGATTGCGTCCAGAATCGCGTCCGAAATCTGATCGCACATCTTGTCCGGGTGACCCTCAGAGACCGACTCCGAGGTATAAAAATACCGGGGCGAAGTCATAAATGTGAGATTTGCCACTTGCTGCTCCTTCATGCGTTGAACCATCACGTCCTTGCTCCTCTTGTGGATATAAACAAAACACGCCTCTTTTAAATATGGAAGAGGCGTGTTCATACTCGGTGACGTATCGCTCATCTTCCAGAGAAACCTCTGTCGGAATTGGCACCTTCCCGATGCTTCAGGGGTTGCCGCGGTTTCACAGGGCCGTTTCCCTCCACCGCTCTTGATGAGTGCTTGAAAGCACTTTTTTAGATTGTTGAAGCTTACAGGGTACTACCTTACAGCAACCTAATAATTGTCACTATAGCACAAACAACACCCTGAATCAACACCACAAAACTCCGCTGTAGCAGACCATTCACCCCAGCGGAGTTAAAGGCCGAGCATGTTCGCCCGTCCGCGCCCCAGATGGGCCATGAACTCGGCACGGGTCTTGGAGTCATCACGGAATGTCCCCAGCATAGCACTCGTGGTCATGCTGCTTTCATGCTTCTTCACGCCGCGCATCATAGAACACATGTGTACCCCATCCAGCACCACCGCCACCCCCTGTGGCTCCAGCACCTCGTTAATAAACTCGGCAATCTGGTGTGTCATACGCTCCTGCACCTGCAGGCGCCGCGCAAATACATCGACGATACGTGGAATCTTGGACAGGCCAATGACCTTTCCACTGGAAATATAAGCAATATGTGCCCGCCCTACAAACGGCAGCATATGATGTTCACATAAACTATAGAACTCAATATCCTTCACGATCACCATATCATCATAATCGACATGAAAAACGGCTTCGTTAATCAACTTGATCGGATCAACCCTATAACCGCTGAGCAGTTCCTCATAAGCACGCGCAACCCGTTCCGGCGTTTTCAGCAGGCCTTCACGCTGCGGGTCTTCGCCAATTGCTTCCAGAATCTGGGCTGTCGCCGCTTCAATCTGATCGACATTCACAGCAGGCAAATTAAGCTCAAACGCCTCCAGAAAATCTTCTGATCCAAGTTTCTGGTTCATCAAACTGTCCTCATATATATGGGTATCAGCATGTCCCTTTTTCCTGTGACCATTACTGCCTTTAGTATAGCGTTTTACCGCCTGCATATGTCTTTTTTCCTTTTCACGCCTGATTGGGAATGTGTACAGATTATGATTTGTGTTTTGTAATCATAGTGGAAATTCTAGGTTCAGGAGTTAAGTTAGCCGTTAAAAGCGCGTGAAAACAAAAATAACAATTATAAAGGTCTCTTGATTGGCGCGCTGTTCACCGTTACGATTATGAGATGCGCCTGCTACAGACAATCTTACCATTATTAAAGTCAGGCTGTGCGTTCAGGAAGAATGTCTATGGACATAATTGAGATTGATAACCTGCGTCTACGCTGTGTGATCGGCTTTAGCCCTCATGAGCGTAAAGACAAACAGGACATAGTGATAAGCCTGCGACTGGGCACAGATATGCGCAAGGCAGGCGAGAGTGATCGTCCAGAGGATTCCTTTAACTATCGCACTGTCACCAAGGCCATCATCCAGCATGTTGAACCGTCAGAATATTTTCTGCTGGAGAAACTGGCACACGAAATTGCTAAAATCTGCGTGGTGCAGCATGGCGCGCCCTACGTGCAGGTACGTGTTCATAAGCCCGGCGCGCTGCGCTTTTCCGATAGTGTCGGGGTCGTAATCGAGCGCAGGCCGGAAGATTATGTCTGAGTGTGTCGTCTATGTGTCGCTTGGCTCAAACATTGCACCAGAGCAAAATCTGGCGGCAGCAGTGCGCCTGCTGCGCGAGCGCTGTCCTGTCCATGCCGTATCCTCGCTCTATCGCACCGCGCCGGAGGGAGACACCCACCAGGCCGAATTTTTAAATATGGCCGCTGAAATACGCACAGACCTGACACCAGAAGAGTTCAAAACACAGATCATTGGCGAGGTTGAGCGGCTTTTAGGAAGGGTGCGCGATCCCCACAATAAAAACGCGCCGCGCACTATTGATCTCGATATAGCGTTATGGGATAACCGCGCCTTCGACTATGGCACGAAGCCCTGGCATGTACCAGAGCCGGATATCCTCAGGTTCGCGCATGTCACTGTCCCACTGGCCGAGCTTGCGCCGCATTACCTGCATCCCGAAACAGGCGAAACCCTGGCGCAGATCGTCGCAAGGCTGGATACCACCGGGATAGAGCGAGAAACAGGCGGCGTGGACGGATGACCAGTATTTCCTATCACATCCATCCGCCCATTGACAATGTCCGCATGAATGCCCTGTTCGCCTCGGCCTGGCCACAGCATAGCGAGACAGATTTTGACCAGCAGCTTCAGCACAGCCTGACTTATGTCTGTGCCTGTGCGGATGAATGGCTGGTGGGCTTCGTGAATGTGGCGTGGGATGGGGGCATTCATGCGTTTTTGCTGGATACCACCGTGCATAGCAACTGGCAGCGCCGGGGCATTGGCCGCCAGTTGGTACTGAAGGCGATCACTGCCGCGCGTGAGCGTGGCATCCTGTGGCTGCATGTGGATTACGAACCTCATTTACACCAATTCTACCGGGCCTGTGGCTTTCGACCTACCCAGGCCGGGCTGATTGACCTCTCCGCTTCTGTGACCTGACACTGGCTGAAATGAGACCATCAGGTACAATAACGCCGCTTTTGCCGCGCCACGCAGCGGGGTATTAGAGGGAGAAATTGACCATGACGTTGATCGACTACGGGCGCATCCTCCTGCGGC
>JBGSXK010000322.1:0-5170 GCA_041751455.1 Anaerolineae bacterium | reverse complement strand
AGCCCGAAATATGCTATGCTCTCATCTAATGTTTTTTATTAAACTGGAGAGGGGCAAGGCATGGTAGTGAATATTAGCCTGGGACAGTTAATCGTCTGGATTATCACCGGGGCGCTGGCCGGATATCTGGCGGGGTCACTGCTGCGCGGGCGAGGTTTTGGGACACTGGGAAATATCATTGTCGGCTTGCTCGGTGGTTTGCTGGGCGGGGTCATTTTCGGCGCATTAGGCATCAATCTCAACCTGCCTGCCTTAACTTTTTCGCTGGCCGACCTTATCGTGGCCTTCATCGGCGCGATTATTCTGATTATCCTGCTGGGTTTCGTGCGGCGGCGATAAGCAGTTGCAGTGGGGCGGCGTGACTGCCGTCCCACTGTCGGGAACTAAACACCCCGTTGCAGCGTCCTTTAAGCAACCCGAAATTGCTTATAAGGAGAATACAACCCCATGAAACGCCTGCTTCCCCTGTTCATACTGGTGTGTTTGCTGGTAGGCGCATCTGCCGCCAACGCACAGATTATCGTCCCGCCCCCCTGTCGCCCTGCCACACCCTGTGGCGGCGTGTTCACCGATCCTGATTGGCTCAAACTGGACTATCACCGGGTGGATGTGGAGATCAATAATCAGATCGCCACAACCAGCATCGATATGCAGTTCACCAATGAAGGCAGCGCGCTGGCCGAAGGCACCTTCATCTTCCCGCTCCCAGAGGGCGCAGCCGTAAATCAACTCACCATGTGGATTGATGGTCAGGCGATTGAAGCCAAAATCCTGGCAGCAGACGAGGCACGCAGCATTTATGACGAAATCGTGCGCCAATACCGCGACCCGGCCCTGCTGGAATACATCGGCAGCAGCGCACTTCAGGCCAACGTCTTCCCCATCCCCCCTGGTGAATCACGCCGGGTAGAGATCAGCTACGGGCAGGTGCTTGAAGTCGATAACGGCCTCATCCATTATATCTATCCTATGCACAGTGGAGTCAACAGCCGCCGCGTCATCGAAGATGTGCGCATCGGGGTGCGGGTTAACGGGAATGATCCCATCAGCACTATCTATTCCCCCAGCCACAATATCGCTGTCAACCGCGATGAAGATGATACCGGCTTCCTCGTAGGCTTCGAGGCACGTAACTTCCGGCCAGAGAATGATTTCAGCCTCTACTACGGCATCGCCAGCGACACAATCAATGTCAACCTGCTGACTTACCGCGAGAGTGCCAACCAGGAAGGGTTCTTCATGCTGCTGGTACAGCCGCCTGTCAGCTTGGCGCAGGAACGGATCATCGCCAAAGATGTGATTATCGTTCTCGACCAATCCGGCAGCATGAGCGGCGACAAATGGCAGCAGGCACAGGATGCCGCCGCCTATGTGCTGGACAAGCTGAACCCGGAAGACCGCTTTAATGTTGTACTGTTCAGCACGGGCTGGCGCATTTACAGCCAGGACATGGAAAGCCCTGCCCAGGTGCGGGACGCGATCAGATGGATCCGTGGGCAGGAGGCTGCCGGTGGCACAGACATCAACGGGGCGATGCTGACAGCACTTGATATGGTGGGGGAGCGTCCGACGACCATCTTATTCATGACCGACGGCCTCGCTACTGAAGGTGAAACCATCCTTACACACGACATCCTGGCCAACCTGAACGCAGTCGCCAGGCCCAACGCCCGCATTTTCACCTTTGGTGTAGGCAACGATGTGGATACGATACTGCTGGATTCGATAGTGCGCGATCATCGCGGTGCAGGAGTGTATGTGCGCCCCAACGAACGCATTGAAGAAGAAGTCGCCAGCCTTTATAACAAAATCAGCGCGCCAGTGATGAACGACCTGGAACTTGATTTCGGCGGCGCACAGGTCGATTGGGTCTACCCGGCGGAACTGCCTGACCTGTTCGCGGGGGAACAGTTGACGTTGGTGGGACGCTACCGCCAATCTGTGGATAACCTGACCATCACACTCAGGGGGCAGGTCAGCGGCAGCCAGCAGACCTTCACCTATGCCAATCTTGACTTTCCGGCGCGGGCAGGCGGCGAGCCATTCATCGCGCAGCTCTGGGCGACGCGGCGCATTGGCGACCTGCTGAACAGCATCCGGCTCAATGGCGAAAGTCAGGAATTAATCGACAGTGTGGTGGAGTTGAGCATCCGTTATGGCATTATTACCCCCTATACCAGCTTTCTGATTGAGGAAGACGACATCCTCTCGCAGCAGGGGCGTGACCGGGCAGGCGAAAGCTTTGCGCAGGAAGCCGAGGCACTGGCGCGTGACTTTACAGGGGCTTCTGCCATCGATGCCGCCGATGCCGCCGCCAGCATGGCCGGGGCGCAGGCCCCCCTGCCATCCGCTCCACCTGCCGCACTTGGGGGAGGTGCAGGAGATGGCGATCTATTCTATGACGAAGCGCCTGCCAATCCCATTCAGACCGTGAATGGCAAGACCTTCATCCTGCAAGGTGAGGTCTGGACGGATACGACGTTTGAGCCGGACACCATGACCACGCAGCGTGTAGATTTCCTGAGCGATGCCTACTTCGATCTGCTGGCCGAGAAGCCGGAACTTGCCCCGTTCCTCGCCCTGGGTGAACGTGTCATCATCGTATTGGATGACGTGGCCTACGAAGTGGTCAGCACGCAATAGTGAGCAGTTCCGCCAGGTAATATCAGCCCTTCTCATCTGAGAGGGGCTTTTTGTTTTTTACCACAGCCATTTTTAAACCTGTATTCGAACTCTGGCTTATAAGTCAGAGTTGTAATGTAGCTGGTAATGGTGGGCATGGATTCATTCTGCGCGAAAAGTGCTCACAGAGTTATAAGGCCATTGACGCAAACGTTTGCGCTTTAGGGAGAATTGGATTATAGTGAAATGAAATTATAGAAACGAAACAGATAGACCCGTCCGGCCATTACAGGCTTGAACAGTTGTTAATTTAACGACGGGGCTTAAATTATTTATTCAAAAGGTGCTGTTTTTGTGGTTACTATTCGGGATGTCGCAAAACGGGCATCGGTTTCGGTTTCGACTGCCTCAAGAATATTATCCAACTCAACCAAAGAAAAATTTGCTGAGGCCACCCAGCTTAAAGTGCTGCGCGCCAGCGTGGAACTGGGCTATCGTCCGAACTTTGTGGCGCGTGCCCTCGTCTCTGGTAAAACCCGGATTGTGGCGGCGGTCTTCCCCCGAATTTACGACACCCCCTTTACTGCCCTCGCTTCCCTGCAAATCCTGTCGGGCATAGAAGCCTATTGCAGCGAGAATGGTTATCACCTGCTGCTCAGTGCGCCACAGGTCAGCAGTGGTAAAGTGGACTCCAATTTTAATAATCTGCTGGCAAGCGGCTATCTGGATGGCCTGATTATCGATAGCCACTTTGATATTGACCCGATTATGACGGCACTGCGCCGTTTCAAGCTGCCCACGATTGTCCTGGGCTATCACCCACACCCCTACTACCTGCGCAGTGATAATCACCTGGGGGGCAGGCTGCTCATGCAGCATATTCTTGAGCTGCATCATCGCCATATCGGACTCATCGCGCTGCCGGACGGCATGAGCGCGGCGGCAGACCAGCGCTTAAGCGGGATTAAAGCCGTCTGTGAAGAGCATGGTCTGGATTATGCGGCGCTGCCGCGTTTTAATGGCACATTCTCCTCCCAGAGTGGAGCAACAGCCGCCGCTGCGCTGTTGGAAGCCCACCCTGAACTTACAGCATTGATTGCTCTCAATGATCGCATAGCATTGGGCGCTGTCCGCCAGTTACAGGCTATGGGCTGCACTGTGCCAGGGCAGATCAGTGTGATCGGCTATGATGACCTGCCGCAAACCCATGACTCCAACCCACCGCTTACCACCATTAACCAGCAGCTTTCCAACTGGGGCCCGCTGGCGATGAACATGCTGCTGACGCTGCTGGAAGGGTGTGAACCCGAACCGGTGATTCTGCCGCCCCGCCTGGTCGTACGCCAGTCTACCACCCCGCTTAACGAGTTTGTGAGAAGGGAGGGGCATCAGCGCTAATGACATAAATTTGTGTCCAGGAGTGCCCTTCGGCACTTTTGCGAGGAAAATATTGTTTAAAGGAGCTATGTGAAATGGCAAGGAAGTTTTTGTTTCTTCTCTTATTGGTGCTGCTGCTGGCACCCACAGCAATCAGCGTTGCACAGCCGGGGCAGCTTCCGGTGGATCTGCCGCGCGAAGAAGTCTTCGTGGCCGACCAGATTTTCCGTTACAGTGTCATCAATAACTATAACTTCTGGGTAAACGGCCCGCACGAGCCACACCGACATGCCCTGATGATGGAAACCCTGTGGTATCGTGATCAGGAAACGGGTGAACTTATTGACGGCGTGGCTGCGGCTGCCCCGATTTACAATGACGACTTCACCCAGATGACGGTTGATCTGCGGGACGGCCTCTACTGGAGCGACGGAGTACAGTTTACGGCAGATGATCTTGTCTACACCGTAGAGACTCTTAAGGATAATGAAGCCCTGAACAAAAATGGGTGGTCTTCCCAGCTCAACCAGTTCATGGACTCGGTAGAGAAGACGGGCGACTTCAGTGTTCAGTTCAACCTTGCAGAGTCGAACCCGCGTTTCCACAATCTTTTCGAGGCGCGCTGGAGTGGCATTTACATCATGCCGAAGCACGTCTTTGAAGATGTGGAAGACCTGGCGACCTATACCAATGAAGACCCGGTGGTGCTGGGTTCATACACCCCCACCCAAAGTGACCCCAACGGTTACTGGGAACTGCTCACACGGCGCGACGACTGGGAACGGTCTCCTGCCGGGGTCATCACAGGTAATTCAGGGCCACATTATGTCCTGACCATCTTCTATGGCGACAGCGCCCGCAAGGCTATCGCGATGTCGCGTGGTGAGCTGGACGTATTCTTCGATGTGGACTTCGAAGCCTTCGAGACTGTGCTGGACAGCACCTCCTCCGCGCGTTCATGGTATACCGACTTCCCCTGGGCTTACCCCAATGAAGTCAGCACCCGTCAGCTCATCTTCAACTATGAGACTGAACCGCTCTTCCAGAACAAGGACGTGCGTTGGGCACTGGCCCTGGCGCTGAATATCGTGGAACTGCAAACCGAGTATATCGGTGGCGTGGCGAAAGTCACGGCCATGCCTGTTCCCCCCACCGCCGCACTGATGGCGCT
>JBGSXK010000321.1:0-2756 GCA_041751455.1 Anaerolineae bacterium | reverse complement strand
GTGAGCCGGGCAGCGGATGCTGGCGGAAACAGGCCGAGTCGCGCTCGTTGCGGAACAGACCGTGTGCATCCCCCCAGCAGGCAGCGCCGCCTGTACACAGGCCACCATCATGCGGCGGGAAGTCCGTCCCGGCGCGCTGGTTGCCACAATCATCGTAAAGCTGGTGGAAGATGACCACATCCGCGCCCTCACCCCAGGCATAGGCTGCGCTCTGGATGACAAAGGCCGCCTGCTGCATAGCTGTCGCGCGCAGCGAACGTGATTCAGGCTGGTTGCTGGCCCAGGTCGGGCCGGGATAATCATCCCAGACGGGCACACCATTTTCATTGAGCCAGACAGGCCGCACCAGATCATAACGCGCCAGATTTTCACGCGCGCGGCGCACTACTTCGCCACTGCGGCGCGGATAACTGTAGTTATGCACCGCCACGATGTCCATATACCAGTTATGTTGTTCGCGGGCTGTGTCCTGAGCATAAATCGCCAGCACCCGCGCCAGCCAGTCACTTACGCCGGGATTGCTGTAGGCCAGCCCGCCAAACATCACCTGCGCCTGTGGGTCGGCCATGTGCGCGGCCAGATAAGTAACCTTCAACAGGCGCGCATACTGCTCTACCGAGCCGCGCCAGAACATCGCCAGATCAGGTTCATTCCATGCTTCCCACACACGGATGCCCCAGCCCGGCGGCCAGCCCTGCTGTACGGCCAGCACCCCACCGGGCTTATAACGATTTACCGCCTGGAATACGAAGTTGGCCCAATGGTTATCCGGGTTAAGGCCTGCGCCGCCGGGCGAGTCGCTGCCATCAGCGAAGATCGGGCTGTTTAGCCCGTGAATGCTGCCTCCATCCTGACGAAAAGCAGGCCGCCCCAGCAGAATGGCGTTGATATTAAAACCGTGCCGCAGGTCGGCATTGACCAGTTGGTCGTAAGCGCCCCAGTTCAGCGCGCCGGGGCTGCTTTCTACCCTGTCCCAATAGAGCGGCCAGCGTGTCCAGCCCGCGCCCAGAAGCACCGCCTGGCTGTAACGTTGTTCGCTGATCGGGTGATCGGTGGAGTTGATGAAGGTCACGCCCAGGCGTGCGGCGCGGGCATGACTTTGCGCCAGCGTCCCAGGCGGCGTGGTGGGCAGCGGACGCTGTGCCAGCGCGCTCAGTTGTCCCAATAACAGTAGAAAAGTGCCGATAATCAGCAAACGCCGCATTCGGGTTCCTCAGGGCTGCCGGGCTGGGTCATGATTCGAGGTTGAAACACCGTGCTTCGCGCTCACATCAGGCATTTACCTGTGGGTGTCCGTTTCGCCCCTGCCGTGGATCGTGATGCTGACCGACCAGCGTGCATACGATATCCGGCTTACAGCCTGGGGCGCAGCACGGTGCGATACAGGCTGGGCACGTTCAATATGCATAATAGATGCCCGTCGCTGGCCTATCAGCCAGCTAACCACCTTGCCCGCACTCCAGGTCAGCGCCAGTGCCACGCCTGCTGCGGGCAGGATCTGCCGGGGAGAAAACCGCGCCAGTGCCCGTGCCGGACGGGTGGCCAGATGACCCGATGGTCGAATAATAACTGCTTTTTCGCTGGTCATTTTACTGCTCACAGGACTTATTTTACCGATTTTCGCGGCGAACATGATTTTATTATATCAATTTACCACAGGGCGTTTAGCGCGTAAACCGCCCGAACAGCCAGCCCAGCAGCCCTGCCCCGATTACCACAGTGACCCAGCGCAGGGTGCGCGGGTCCTGCGGAGCCATAAACGTGCCCCACTGGCGGCGCAGCCCGGCACGATACAACGGCGTGGCGAGGGCAGGCAGCAGATGGTCAAGGAGGGGAAAGGCGAACCACGGCAGGCCCGTGCGCACAAGCTGACCCTGCGGCTGAGGTCGCACGTCAGCCAGCGCGATCTCAGCCAGGACATAACTGTCACCGTCCTCTTCCACGCGCGCCAGCACGTTGCCTGCCGGATCAATGACTTTTGTCTCGCGGAAATAACCACTTTCCATAAAAATGTTTTCCGCATTTGCTACTCCGTACCACAGGCGACCTGGGTCGGCAAGCAGCATATATCCGGGGATTGAAAGCCAGGGCAGGGGCAGCCGGGAGCGAAAACGTCCCACGCCTGTCGTATGGATCACCGGTACACCCATCCATGCCGCCCGCTGCTCCATATCCCGGCCAAAGACCGGGTTGTCGAGGCCGAGATCAACAGGGACAGCCCTGCCATCTGGCAGACACAGGCTGAATGCGTGGGAAGTGGGCGGGCAGCTCAGGATCAGGAGCGCATCCACCTGCCCGGCATAACGCTCCCATAATTCGTCATGGGCACTGTCCCAGCAGATCATAATGCCCAGTTTGCCAAATTCGGTTTCGGCGATGGTCGTCTGGTGCCCTTCCCGGAAGTAGGCGCGTTCCCAGGCGTAAGGGTAAATCTTGTCGTAACGCCACATCTGACCATCCGGCGCGACCAGCAGCGCCGTGTTATAAACTTCCTCGCCATCCAGCAAAAGCAGCGTTCCCGCCAGATAAACCTGATGTTTTGCAGCCTGATCTTTCATCCAGGTAACGGTGACACCGCTGATCGCCTCCGCCATCCCGTAATTGCGCTCGTGATATTCATAACCTGTGTTGAAAAGTTCAGGCAGCGCGACAAGCTGTGCGCCCCCGGCGGCGGCCTCTGCCACCAGGTCAGCCGCGCGGGCGAGGCGCGCCTCTGTAGCGGCGGGTGTGGCATCCATCTGCACAGCAGCGGCGCG
>JBGSXK010000320.1:0-12674 GCA_041751455.1 Anaerolineae bacterium | reverse complement strand
TTTTGAGATACCCTTTGCCGATATAGACCAATATTTGCGGATGCTCGGTAGTGATGAGGAAATCGTTGCCATCTTTGATAGCTTGTATGAGAAAATTTTAAAAACTCGTTCAACATAAGTTCAAGTGTAATCCTACTCTGTACAGATAACATAAACTAGGTATATTTCTGGGCTTTGCAAGCCTCAATCCTTATAGAGCTTGAGGAAGCGTTCTTCGGCTTCTGGGGTGCCGATGAGGATCAGGCGCGCGTCTGCGGGAAGCGGCTTATGGGGGTCTGGCATAAGCTCTGGATCTTTGTCCGCATGGAGCGCGACGACTGTACAGCCGGTCTTTCTGCGAATGTGGCATTCGGCAATGCTCTTGCCTGCCAGCGCGGGCGGAAGCGGCACCTCAAAAATATCCAGCCCCTTCGGCCACCATCAGAATATTATCGCGCCCGATGAGGTTGATGATCGCATTTGCGCCGGTAGAGGCGTAGGACATCACAAAATCTGCCCCGGCACGATGGAGGGTGACGATATTGCGTTCCAGGCCCGCCCGGCTGATAATCTGCGCGTCGGGACGCAGGCGGCGACAGTAGATGGTGAGGTAAACATTCATATCATCATCGTGGGTGGTGATGACGATTGCCGCTGCCTCCCGAATGCCTGCTGCTTGCAGAACTTCCAGCTCCGCGCCATCCCCCACCACGTATTTCGTGGCATCCTGTATTCTTTCGGGGGCTTTCTCCACGATGCGGTAATCCATCCCCTTAGCGGCCAATGCCCGCCCCACGGCGCGGCCCACACGCCCCCCGCCGATAATGACAATCGGTACGGTGCTGGTTATGCCCTGACAAAACAATTCGTTGTAGCGGGCGATGTGCTCCTCAGTCCCGGCCAGCACCAAGATTGTGTTGGGGGAAATCATGGTGTCGGGTGCGGCTGTCTGGAATTTCCCGCGTGACCAGACCCCGAGTACATTGATTCCCGCCAGTTTGCGCAACTGGCTTTCCTGCAAGGTCTTGCCGACCAGCGGTGTACCGCGTACCGCGGCTTCCGCGATCATCAGGTTATCAAACTGGCCGATGACATGCGCCCTGGTCACACCATTGGCGACCTGGCGCGCCAGGGCCTGGCCCATGCTCTCGCCCAACTGGAGGACATGGGAGCAGCCCGCCAGTTCGAGAATATCGACAGAGGCCTGATAGTTGGCGGTGGCAATGATGGGAACTGTCTGGGAGATTTCGCGCACGGTAAAGGCCACGTTGGCGTTGACCTGATCGCTGGCGGTAGAGGCCACGAATAAGGCCTGATCGACGCGCGCGAGCCGGTAGGTCTGGGGATCGTCGAGATCACCGCGCATGACTTTATAACCCAGGTCACGAAGCTGGAGCGCCTCGGTGAGGTCTGGGACAAGCAGTATATAGGAGTAATGATACTGTTTGAACTTCTCGATGAGGGTTTTGGTCACTGGATCGTATCGGGTAAGGATGGCGTGGCCGCTGGTTTTTTCCGGCAGTTGGGTGGGGGCACGGGCGGCCTGCTGCGCGCGCATCCAGGGAGAATAGAAAAACTCGATGAAGGTGAAGGGGAGCAGGATGAGCAAAAAGATGATGCCGCTAAGCAGCACCACGGTAGAGAAAATCTTACCGAGGTCGGACTCGAAGGTAATATCGCCAAATCCCAGGGTGGACATGACGGTCAGTGTCCAGTATACGCCCGTAATCCAGCTTTCCGAGCGACCTTCATATTCCATGATGTAATGAAAAATGAGGCTGTAAACCACTACCAGCGCAGCAACAAGCGCCAGAAAGCGCAGCAGCGCAATGACGTTGAGCCGGGTAGGGCGGTCTTTCGCAAATTGAAGGAGGATGCTCATCAGTGATTTCATTAGCTGTATTGTAGACGATTTTCGGGGCGTACTGTAGGTTAAAATGGGGCGTGTCGCATTTCAAATCCTTGAAAAGACCTGCGAGAAGGTCTGTTTGACACACAGGGTTTGTATGATAATATAACGTAATACAGGTTTTGTGAGCCTGTGACAATTGATAAATTTTTTAAAGGGGGCTTGATTATGGCAGAAGACGAGAAGCGTATCACGCACACGATGGAAGCGATCAGCCAGACCACCATTGAACTGATGGAGGGCTTTGTGCGGACTGAGAAGCGTGAGTCTCAGGTGCTGAGAATTGTGTCTGGAACGGCGTGGATTTCGATGGATGGTGAAGACCTCATCCTGAACCCCGGCGAGGAATTAAAGCTCTCGCGCGGCAAGCATAAGGCTGTGGTGTCGCCTGCCAGCAATGAGCCGCTGGTTTATGAGTTTGAAGATTAGCTGCGTGATGATGCGGTGAGTGCGGCTGGTTCAAGCCTTTGTGCCAGCACTTCGGATAAGATGCGCGCTGGCAGTTTTGAACTGCCAGCTAACCCCCTGAGAAATCGCAACCCTACAGGTTATCAACCGATCCAGTGCGGGCCAGATTCGAGCAAGCCCAACAGCAGCGGCGCGCCGGACTCCAGGCCAGCAGGCGCGGCGACTGTCGTGATGGTGGCGGGCGGCAGATCATGGCTCCAGGATGCCCAGGTCTGGCCGCTGTCGCGGGAGCAGAGCAGTTGATTGCCAGAGAGCGCCAATACATGAGCGGGCTGACTGGTGGAAACCAGCAAATGGTTGACGGGCTGATCGGTCGGGAAGCCTGCGGCGGGCTGCCAGGTGTGGCCGTCATCGCGCGAGATGAGCAGACCGTGCGACTCTGTCCCGGCGAAAACGGTATTATCCTGAGCGTAAGCAGGCGAAAAGGCGAGGCTCAACACCGGGTCAAAATCTATGGGCAGCTCCACATCGCGCCAGGCGCGGCCCCCATTGGTACTGCGGAACAGGCCGCTTTCGGTCCCGGCGAACAGGGTTTCGTCATGGGCGAAATCAGGCGAGATCGCCAGCGACAGCACTTTGAGGTCGAGCAGGCCGAAATTGGCCGCCGCCCAGGTCTGACCGCGGTCTGTCGAGCGGAAAATGCCATCTTCCAGCGTACCCGCCAGCAGCACCGCATCCTCGCCGTGCAGGGGGGAAAGCACCAGACAGGTGACAATGGGCGGGGGGGCAGCCAGCACACCAATATACCATGATTCGCCAGCATTGATGGAGCGCAGCACCGCGCCCGCGACCCCGGCAAAGATCGCCTGATCGCTGGCGTAGTCGGGCGAGAGTGTGACGGCCATGGTGGGGGGCGGTGACTGTGTGCCAAGGTGGTCATAGAGGCCATGCCAGCTTTGCCCGCCATCACGCGAGAGATAGAGACCCGAATCGCGCGCGGCGAACAGCAGTCCAGCCCCCTGGCGGGTGAAATCCGGCGAGAAGGCGAAGTCGTAAATTATATCTTCGGCATGGGGTGTGTCTACCATTTAAAACCTCTTTCAATAACAATGTTTCTCAGGCTGCATCCTGCGGGGACTCTACTCGGTGATGGGCGTTCGCGCCAGCCTTTTGTGGGGTTGTTATGTGTTTTCGTTACTCGCTGCCTGCCCCTTCACCTCACGTCTCAAGTCGCCGCTGATCTCCTGCTCGGCTGTGCCGTCATCATCCAGATCCACCAGCCGCGATACATCCGGCGCATCCTCCACCACCAGAAACTCATTCAGCCGCTGCGCCACAAAATCCGCATAATCCCCGACCAGATCACCTACCACCAGGCTGCGCTTACCGCTGTCCATGTCTGCCCAGACGTGATAACGCGGCATCTCATAACCCGCCTCCCTGGATGCGGGCGTTTCCTCTACGCGAAGCTGCGCAATACCCGCAAGCGGTATCGTCTCCGGTTGGTTGAAGAAACCCGGCAGCGGCCTGCGCGAAACGCGGATTTCCTCGTCGTTCACCTCGATATGCGTCCTGTTGTAGACCATCAGCGCCAGCCAGTAGTAAAGCGCCACCGTCACCAGCCCGAATCCCGCCGCAAGCAGCATGGATCGTGGATTTGCAAGAGACTGACTCGAAATGACCACTGTAACGAAGGTAAAAAACACGCTGAAAAACGCGCCTGTAAGAAACATCTCATTTTTATCCAGCCGGAAATTCGTCCGAAAAGCCATCCGCAGATGATGTTCTGTCTCATCCACGGTCAGTTGTGGGGGTTGTTTCACCTTCTGACGTTTGGCTTTAACATTCACAGGGGAAGGCTCGAACTGAAAAACCGAGTGGCATGCGGGGCAGACCGCCGCCATGCGCTGGATATTGATATGTTCTGCTGAAACCGGCTTATCACAATGGGGACATATCACCTGCATAGTACACCCTGACCCTGCTTAATTGTATATCTGCTACTACGATGTGTGAGGTCAATACGTTGCGGGGGATGGGGTTAAGGGGAAGCGGGGCGGTGCATCACAGCCCCAGTCAGCAATCAAACACGAACCAGCACAACTCATTTCGCAGTCTCTGGTCGTCAAGCACAAGTTCCCGAATCTCGTCGGGAAGCTGCGCACGCTGCCACTGGCATTCCAGGCGACCCGCCTCGATGCGTTCAGCTTTGGGCACCGCTGCGCGTGCAGCCCGGATGGCATAGGCCGCCGCGCCCAGCTCATGGGCAGCGACATGCGCCACCGCCGCAGCCTGCCCGGCGGCATAAGCGGCTTCCCTTGCCGCGCCACGCAAATCTCTGGCAGCGCCCATAGCGTGCCCGGCGGCGGTACGGGACTGAGTCATCGAAATCTCACCGCGCGCCCAGGCACGCGCGTGCTCGATTGCCCGGCGTGGACGGTCATCACCGGGCTGCACCTGCTCGAAGAAGTGCAGGACGTGCTGCGCGCAGTCCGCCGCCCATAGCGCCAGCAGGTGGTGATGGGCATCCAATAGTGTGCCGCCACGACGCACAGTTATGAACCGGGGGTCTCTTTTTTTGGGTAGAATCATTCGGCTGGCTGTCCCGATTGTTTTACTCTATGGCGCGGACATCCGGCCAGCGCAGCAGGATGAGGACACAGAACAGGCCGTTGAGCAGGCCATAGAGCGTCATCGTATTGGGGGTGCCGATGCGCTCGGCGATGTAACCCATCGCCAGCGCGGCGAAAGGGGTAAGCCCCAGGAAGGTGAGGGTGAACAGGCTCATCACCCGCCCACGAAACTCGTCTGGGACGGCGTTTTGCAGCATGGTGTTGGCTGTGACGAAAAAGAGCACAAAGCCCATCCCGACCATGCCGATGAACAGCGCGGCCAGCGGCACCAGTGTCATGCGTGAGAGCAGAATACAGGCCAGCGAGAGTTCGATGGTCATCACGGCGGCCAGCCTGCCACGCCCCCAGCGACGGGTGAGGAAGGCCAGCATCAGCGCACCCATTACCGCGCCAATGCCCTGGGATGTGCTGAGGGTCGAATAACCATTGATGGGCGAGTGCAGGACGGTGGCCGCAAACGAGGGCATGACCGTGACCATATTGACTGCGAAAACAGACACCACCGCTGCCAGCAGCAGCAGGGGTGTGATGACGGGGTGGTGGCGGGAATAATGCCAGCCTTCCCGCATTTCCTGAAGCGGGGACGCACGCCGAGGGTTGAACATCATGGGCGGCAGGTGCATAAAGAGCATGGAAACCAAGACGGCCAGGAAACTGATACCGTTGTAGAAGAAGCACCACCCCGCGCCGACTGTCACCAGCAGCATCCCGGCAAAGGCCGGGCCGATAATGCGCGCGCCGTTGACCATCAGCGAGTTGAGGGTGATCCCGCTGGGCAGGTCTTCGGGGCCGACCATATCCTTAATGAAGGACTGGCGCGCCGGGGCATCGAAGGTCTTGACCACGCCATCGCACAGGGCCAGCAGGAGCACATGCCACACCTGCACCAGACCGGACAGGGTGAGCCAGGCCAGCACCAGCGCGAGAATCATTTCTAAGGTGTGAGTGACCAAGAGGATACTGCGGCGGTGGAAGCGATCGACGATCACGCCGGCGAAGGGCGAAAAGAGCAGCGAGGGCAGCCCGGCAGCACAGGCCACCAGCCCCAGCATCAGCTCTGAACGGGTGAGGTGGTAGACCAACCAGCCCTGGGCAACGGTCTGCATCCACATGCCGGAGATGGAGATAAACTGTCCGCCAAAATACAGCCTGAAGTTGTGGTGACGCAGCGCGGAGAATGTGCCCTGCTGAGGGGCGTGGGACAGTGTTGCCATCGAATCAGGGTGCTTTCTGTAGATACGAGGTCAAACTGATTCCATTGTTCCGTGAATTGGACTGCGGCGCAGCAGACCATTGCAGTCCAGCGTGCGCGGCGGCCAGAAATATTAAGCCTGATAGAAAGTCCGTGCGCTCTGCATTATTGGCTGTTATACTGCTGTCGAATAAGCGTGGATTAACCGAGCAGTAAAGGATGTGTTTATGGCGGTACTGCTGGCCATTGTGGCGGGCGTGGCGGCGTTGGGTGGCGGCGCGTACTTCAGCCTGCGGCGAGTGCGGCTGCATAACCGCGCCCAGTATCCCGACCCGCTGACACTTGTGATTGAGCCTGAAGCGGATATTCTGCTGAAGCGGGTGGACGAAGCTACGATTGAACTGCGCTGGCGCTCCAGTGCGCGCACGGTTCAGGTTTATGCGGGCACCAGCCCGGAGCTGATTGACCGCCAGCATATCGTTGCGCAGGGCGAGGGCGTGGATCATGTGGTTGTGCGTGATCTCGACCCGGCATGGCGCTGGTATTTCGAGCTTGTTTTCGACGCAGACAGCAAGCAAAGCAGGCGGGCACTGGCGGCAGAACGTGAGCTGCCGCTGAAAAGTGTTGTGAACTTTCGTGATCTGGGCGGGTATGTGACCGCCGACGGCCAGCGGGTGCGCTGGGGGCGTGTGTATCGTTCGGGTGCGCTGGGAGAGCTGAACGACGAGGACACGGCTTATCTGCAACGGCTGGGGCTGCGGCTGGTGTGTGACCTGCGCAGCCAGGAAGAAGTGAATCGTGACCCGGACAAGCTGCCCTTTAAGCCCACACCGCATTATGTGCATACGCCGTTGTATTCCGGCAAGACCACCTCGGCGCGCTGGCAGGTGTTATTTTACAACGCGCAGCAGCTTTACGATATGATGATCGAGGCGTATACGCAGCATATGGTGGATGGCAGCGCAGCGGTTTTTGGCGACCTGGCGCGGCGGATGGCTGTCCAGAGCAATCTTCCAGCGCTGGTTCACTGTACGGCGGGGAAGGATCGCACAGGGATCACCAGCGCGATGCTGCTGATGCTGCTGGGTGTAGCGGATGACCTGATCGTGGCGGATTACAGCCTGAGCAACGCACATTACGCGGGTTTTTCCCGTATTGTCCAACCGTCGCTGAAGAAGGTGGCACGGCTGGGGGTGACGGTAGATGACCTGCAACCGCTGCTTACCGCGCCGCCGGATTCCATGCGGCGGGTGCTGGCGTATATCCGCGAACATTATGGCACGGCAGAAGCCTATGCAAAGGACAAGGCCGGGCTGAGTGATGAGGAGATTGCCGCACTGAAAGCGACACTGCTTGAACCTGCCTGAGCCGCCGAATTTACCCCTGTCTGAAGATGACCGCTCACATCCGCCTGATGAGAACACTCGCCTGCCCGCCGATGGCGAGGGTGTGTATCGCTGGCGCTGCCCCAACTGCGGCCAAATGTTTTTCACGCTGGATGAAAAGCCACCGCCGGATGTGTGTGATTACTGCGATGATATGACGACGTGGCAGGAAGTGCGGGACGGGGAGCCGTAGCCGGGGGAGGGGAAACGATCAGGGGGCAGGCCTGACGCGCCTCCCGGCGGCCTGGCGCAGCAGCACAACGCCCACCGCAAGCAGGACGAGGCCGATCAGGAAATAACCAACGTCACAGGCTACAAGATTGGGGCCGTAGCAGATATGATGCACTTGCAGCAGCCAATGGTTCAACACACTGTCCACCACGTGAAACACACCGACCCCCACCAGCACTGCGCCGATGACGACACGTGGGGAAGGCCGCACATCCTTACGGGTGAGCGCCTGCCAGAGCATCACCAGCCCCACCACCGTAATGATGTACATCGCAATATGGAAGATGCCATCCCAGAGGGTGTTGATTTCCAGCCCTTCGAGGGTATCCATCGGGTAAATGCTGCTCACCAGATGATGCCACTGGAGAAGCTGGTGGAGGACAATACCGTCGAGAAAACCGCCCATTCCGAAGCCGAGGACGAGGCCGCTGATGAGCAATGGCCGTGTGGTGGACATGCCGCCTCCTGTTATAGTTATCTTTATTTTAAGAGACGGGCGATGGTGGGCGCTGTTAATCCTTTGTGAGAAAACGGGCTTAACAGCGGTTCCAAAAATCGAACAAATGAGTTAAAATAAACCTCTCGTTATCCCCGGATTCTATCCCATGGCCAACTTTAAAGTTACCAAAGAACAGCGTTCACTGATTCGCACCAAAGCCCGGACGAAAAACACGATTTTTCTGGAAGGCGCGGCGGGCACTGGTAAGACGACGGTGGGCGTGGAGCGCATGGTTTATCTGATCGAGCAGGAAGTGTCCGATGCTGGCTCGATGCTGGTGCTGGTGCCGCAGCAAACACTGGCGCTGCCGTATCATGAACGGCTGCATAGGTCGGATCTGCCAGCGGGCGGCCAGCCGCAGATCATGACACTGGGCAGCCTGGCGGAACAGATGGTGGAGTTTTTCTGGCCGCTGCTGAGTACGGAGGCGGGTTTCGCCGCGCCGGGTGCGCCGCCTACGTTCCTCAACCTGGAAACGGCGCAGTATTACATGGCGCGCATCGTCGCGCCGCTGGTGGATATTTCCGGTTATTTTGACACGGTGACGATTGACCGCAACCGACTGTACAGCCAGATTCTGGATGCGATGAACAAGGCGGCGCTGGTGGGCTTTCCGCTGGACGCGCTGGCGGAACGGCTGTCGCAGGCCTGGGTGGGGGAGGAAGCGCAGAAGCGGGTTTATGCTGAGCTGCAACAGTGCGCGCTTCAGTTTCGCCAATACTGCCTTGAGCATAATCTGCTGGATTTTTCGCTGCAAATTGATGTGTTCATGCGGTATCTGTGGCCGCTGGCGGAATGTCGTAATTATCTGCTGGCGAAATACCGTCACCTGATTGTCGATAACCTGGAAGAAGACACGCCAGCGACACATACACTGCTGCGTGAATGGCTGCCGGAATGCGATTCGGCGCTGCTGATTTATGATTCAGACGCGGGCTATCGTCGTTTTCTGAGTGCCGACCCGACCAGCGCTTATCACCTGAAGCGGCTGTGTAAACGTAAGGAAACCTTTGGCGACATGCTGGTGTCGTCGCTGGATCTGCTGGCCTTTGGCGACCAGATGACGCTCAGCTTCGGCCATGAAGTTGAGCCGAATGTGGGTGATCCGCGCGCGCCGCTGGCGTATCAGGATCATCGTTTCCAGCCGGAAATGATCGACTGGACGGCGGAGGAAATCGCACGGCTGGTGCATGGCGAAAATGTGCCGCCGGGTGAGATTGTGGTGCTCGCGCCTTATCTTTCCGACGCGCTGCGCTTCTCGCTGATGCATCGTCTGGCCGAGCATGGTGTCCCGGCGCGTTCGCACAGGCCGTCGCGCTCGCTGAATGAAGAACCGGCGGTGCGCGCTATGCTGACGCTGGCGCAGATGGCGCATCCTGAGTGGGGCATGAAGCCGACACTCTCGGATATGGCTCACGCGCTGATGCAGTCGATTGAACGGCTTGATCTGGTGCGCGGGCAGCTCCTGGCGCAGATCGTCTACCGGGTGCGCGAGGGGCGGGCGATGCTCAGCCCATTTGAGGAAATCGGCGCGGATATGCAGGGGCGTATCACTTATACGCTGGGGGGGCGTTATGAGCGTCTGCGTGAGTGGCTGGAGGCCTATCAGACAGACCGGACCCATGCCGAGGCGGAAATCCCGCTGGATATGTTTTTCAGCCGCCTGTTTGGCGAGGTGCTGTCGCAGGAGGGTTATGGGCTGCACAGCGATTTTGATGGCGCGGCGCAGGCCGCTAACCTGATTGACTCGGCGCGGCGCTTTCGGCAGGTGGTGCTGGCGGGCGAGAAACCACTGGGGCAGGAATATCTGGAACTGATGCAGGCGGGGCTGATTGCCGGGCAGTATGTGCGCGGGTGGACGCTGGAACCGGAAGCGGCGGTGCTGGTGGCCCCGGCGTATACGTTTCTGATGCGGAATGCCCCGGTGGATTACCAGTTCTGGCTGAACGTGGGCGGGCGGGGATGGAGCGAACGGCTGTATCAACCGCTGACGCACCCATATGTGCTGAGCGCGCAGTGGGAAGCCGGGCGTTTGTGGACGGACACGGAAGAAGTGACTGTCGCGCAGGATGCGCTGTACCGGCTGGTGCTGGGGTTGATCCGCCGCTGCCGGAAGAGGATTTACCTGGGTTACAGCGAACTGAGCGAACAGGGGTATGAACAGCGGGGCGAACTGCTTAACGCGCTGCAAAAGATGCTGCGGCGGTTGTCAACGGAGGGGGATGGCAGCGAGGAATTCGCGGAATAATTACCCCTTCTGGGGGAAGATTTCGGCGACTTTGAGGGTGCTCAAAAAGGTAAGTAGATAACCTGCCCTTCCCACTCGCCTTCCTTGCTGCACTCGATCACAATCAGCATATCCTCAATAACTTGCCCAAGTGGTGCTGGACGTTTGACTTCAAACAAACCAGGCATTGATAGGCCTAATTCCACACGTTCATAAGCAAAACCGGTCATTGTCTGTACATCATGGGTGAATACAATTCTGTTCTCTTGTGCTGCCCATTCCAGTACATCAGGGTCTTCTGCGCCATAAATTTCGGGGATGTCTTGTGCTCGAACGAAATCAAGTTCGGGTTTACGACGTAATAAGCCGCGAAGGATGTCATTGTTAAAGTTTTCATCCAGAAGAACACGCATGTTATCTATCCCTGCCCGGAGCGTCGTGCCAGCAAACGCTCACGGATTCCAGCAGGGTCGAAACGTGCTTCGTTCTCACGGCGCACTTGCTCGGCACGCTGCTGGCGCTGGCGCAGATAAGCCTCAACTTCCTCACGCTCCCGCAGATAATAGGCAATCACAGCGTACACATCAGCCAGCTTGAGTACCGGGTACTGCTGGACGATCTCTTCAGCCGTTGCGCCTTCGTTAAATGCGCCTACGATAGTATCCAATGGAACACGAGTCCCGCCGACACGGGCAGTTCCATTCGCATCTGTGGTCAGCGGTACAGGTTCAACGCGGGGATTTAAAATCATTGGGTTTACCCCTCCTGGGGGAAGATTTCGGCGACTTTGAGCGTGAAGCCGGGCAGGACTGCGCCGCCGTCGAGGGTGTCGTTCTCGCGGTGGATTTTCACGGGCTGGCCGGGGGTGTAGACCTCGATCTGTTTGTCTTCCGGCTTGACCACCCAGACGACGGTGCCGACCGAGAGATAATTGGTCACTTTGATGCGCAGGGTGTGGAGTTCGTCGGCACGGTCTGACGAGATAACCTCGACAGCCAGATCAGGCGGGTTGGGGTTGTAACCCTGTTTGAACAGTTCGGGCTGCTTGATGTAGGAGATGAACGCCACATCCGGGGCGTAGCGTTCCCCGGCGACCCTATAGCCGCCCGCCTCACCGGTAACATGACCGAGTTTTCTCTCGCGGACAAACACAAGCATCAACGAGCCAATCAGCATGGCAATTGCAGAGACATAGGGATTAGATGGCACTTCGACAATCTCCCCTCCGATATACTCGAACAGTTTCTCGGCGTTCTCTGGCAACATGACAAACTGGTCGAATCCCTCGACGGTATAAAGGCGTTCCTGAACAGCCATTTCTCAAGCCCTTCGTGTTATACTCTATGCCAAGTATACGGTAACTTTTGCCTGCCATACAGAGCCTGATGTTTTAAGAACTTTTGTGCTATTATTCTATGCAATCCTACAGAAAGATTGCTCAGATATGTTTAAACCCCGACCTAAACAACAGCAAGTTCTCAATTATAAAAGTGGCAAGATGGGTGTGGCGGCGGTGCCGGGCAGCGGCAAGACGCGCACTCTTTCCGCGCTAGCCGCGAAGCTGGTTGCCAGCCGCGCGCTGGGTGACGATCAGGAAGTGCTGGTGGTGACGCTGGTCAATTCGGCAGTAGATCACTTCAGCAGGCAGGTGGGGGAGTTCGTGCGGGAGCGGGGGCTGCTGCCGGGCTTTGGCTACCGGGTACGCACGCTGCACGGGCTGGCGAATGACATTGTGCGCGAGAGGCCGGGGCTGGTCGGCCTGTCGGATGATTTTGCTATTGTGGATGAGCGTGAGGCGAGCGAGATTTTGCAGGATGCGGTGCAGGCGTGGGTGCGGGCTAACCCGGACGATGCCGATGACTTCCTGAGCGCGGAACTGGACGATAACCGTCGCGAGTTCATCAAGCGCGATAACTGGTCGGAACAGGTGAGCAGCCTGGCGGGCAATTTTATACGGCAAGCGAAGGACTGGGAGCTGATGCCGGAGGATATCCGCGCGCTGCTGGATGAACGGCAGGAAAACCTGCCGCTGGCGGAGATGGGCTATCATATTTATGTCAATTATCAGCGTGGGCTGGCGTATCGCGGGGCGGTGGATTTTCAGGACCTGATCCGGCTGGCGCTTAAGGCGCTGCGGCTGGATGGCGACTATCTTACACGGCTGCGCCAGCGCTGGCCGTTTATCCTGGAAGATGAGGCGCAGGACAGCAG
>JBGSXK010000319.1:0-11777 GCA_041751455.1 Anaerolineae bacterium | reverse complement strand
ACCACTGCACCAAGCGAGACTCCCGTGCTACAGGTGACGGATACACCACCGCCTGCCGCGCTGAACGCGACTCCCGAACAGGGGGCAGCATCCACGTTTTCGTTGACGATCTTTCGGGACGAGGACAGTTTCACAGTGTATGTCCCGCAGAGCAGCGCACCGGTTTCGCTGTCTGGTTTAGCTTTCCGTGTGACCGTAAATGAACAGATCACGCAGCGGCTGGAAGATTACAGTGGTTTTCGAGGCCTGAACTACAGCGCCCTGTCCACACCTGTTTGTTTTTACCTGTATCGCAGCACCACAACCCGCCCCGTCCCCCAGGCCTGCCAGGGGGCGACACTGCTGCGCCAGAGTTTACAAAATGCCGATGTCTTCTGGTACGACGCGGTGAACAATCAGGATCGCACTATCGTGGTGCTGCTGGATGGAGCAGAAATGCTGTGCCCGGCAGGCCAGAGTGTATGTAACTTAAGGTAGGGGAACTTAGACTGATGTTTTTCCGCAGATTAGCATTATTGATTGTTTTAAGCCTGGTCTTTCTCATATTATTGAACACGACCCCAATCCATGCGCAGGAGATCACGCCTACGCTCACTGAAACGCCTACCATCACACCAACGGCCACGCCTGATTTTATGGTCGTAACCCTGACGCTCTTCCTCGACGCGAACAGCCTGACGCTTTATGTGCATCCGAGCGCTTTGCCTGCGTCATTAGCCACGTTGTCCTTTCAGGTGGCTCAGGGCAGTACAAATCAGACCTATCGCCTGGAAGAGTACAGCGGGTTTCTGGGAATGCCGTTTCATGCCCTCCCCACGCCGATCTGTTTCCGGCTCGTACGGTCTGGCACATCCAGCCCGGTGCCGGGGGTCTGCCAGGGTCTGCGCCTAATGCTCGTACAGCCGGTAGCGAATGCCGATGTGTTCTGGTTTGACCCGCTTACAGGTGAGGCACGGCTGGTCATGGTCTATGTGGATTCGACGTTCACCGGAATTTGTCAGACCACGCTGGCCGGATGTGAGCTTGAGGTGCGGATTCCATTGCAGCCGACTCCCACGCCCACGCCGAGTCTATCGCCCACCTCTAGTGAAGAAACTCTAACGGCAACACCCACCAACTCGTCCTCAGCAACACAGATGACGGCAAGTTATCCGTGCGAGGGGACGATTAATGGCACACCCGGCGTGCAGCTTAACCAGGTAAAAGCCATTCCCACACGCAACGCCCCGCCACGTCCTGCCGTGCAGGGTGGCGCAACAGTCCGCATTGAGAATCGTCAGGCCAACGAGGGTATCCTCTGGTATCAGATCAGCTACAGCAACAATGTGGGCTGGATACCTGCCCAATACATGACTCCATTAGCTAGCTGCCCGGCATAAGAAGGGAAGATTGATTGATGTTGAAGTGGATATTTACAGTTTCCGTGAGTTTGGTCATTTTGTTCTGGGGTGGCGTGGCACAAAACGCAGTTGCCCAAAGTGCCACCCGTCTGGAATGCGGGGCGATCATCGAAAGCGAGTTCACAGACAATCTCGAAACGGATGAGTATGTGATTGCGTTGTCACCGGGCGATACACTTACTATATCCGGCAGGCCATTAGGTGACTTGTTGCACTTTAGTATTGGTCTTTATGGACCTACGGGAATACACATTGTTCGATCAAGGCATCAAACTTATGGAGCAGGCTATGTCGTACCTGATCCGAGCATCATCAGCGGGGTCATTTCGGCACGGGGTGATTACATTATAAAAGCAGGAAATTCTGAGCTCAGAGAAAATGGAACACTGGTGTCTGGGTCCAGCAGATGGGGCGGTGTGGGGATTTACACGCTCTTTGTGGGCTGTACATTGCGCGATGGCACGATCATTGAACCGGGGCAGCGTGCGCCGGAAACGCTGGTCGACCCAGCCATACCGACCTTCTCCGGCACGGGCTTCCCTGGCCTGCCGCCTATAGACTTTACCAACGGTGTGACGATTCCGTTTATGGCAGGTATTCCCAATGCAGGCAGCCTGTCGCCGGGCTTCGAGGGTGTGTTCGGCTTCACACTCGATGTGAACGCGGGCGAGACTTACAGCTTCGACTTCACCCGCGTGACGGGCAACCTCAATCTTGGCATCACCATTCTGTCGGCGGATAACCAGGTTGTGTTCTACGGCGGCATGATCGCCTCGAACAGGCTGTCCACCGATGTGACTTTCCCGGCCAGCGGCCAGTACACCATCGGCGTGTTCCGGGTGGATTTGCTGCCGCCCGCCGCGCCGGAAAACACCGCCTTCCAGGTCATGGCGACCCTGGCTCAGTGAATCATGATGCGGGGCTGGGTGATGACTTAGCCCCGTACCCGGCACACCCTCAATTGCTTGACCGGGAGTTACAAAAAATTCTATAATGACCTCAACTCCCAGAAACAGGTTTATTTGAGTATGGCCGAGTCCCAAAAGACACTTACTGCTTTACTGATCTCGGAAAAGGGCACATCCATCGGCGAGGAAATATCTGTTAACCCGGTGCTGAGCCGCAACCCCGTCTTTATTATCGGCAGCGATCCGCGCAGTCACCTTACCCTCAGCGATGCGCAGGTCGCCCCTTCCCATGCAGGCATCAGCCTTAAAGACAATCAATATATGGTGCGCGCCATCCTGCCAAAACTGGAAGTCTATGTCAACGGCATTCCCGTAGACCGCATCGCAGCACTCAAACCGGGTGATGTCATCCGCATGGGCACGGCAGCCCTGCGTTTCACACTGGAAGAACGTGATGAGGAGCTGCCGCTCACATCGCCGCAGGTCAAGCCTGCCGTACTTCCCGCCAGAGCTGCCCACGTGCCCACTGCGCCTGTGCCACGCCCGGTCTTCCAGACCGCCAGCGTGGCAGCGGTCACCATGCCATCCGCCGAACCTGTGATCTACTTCCCGGCCACAGCCCGACCCACCACCCCGGCCCGCAAAGGCGGTTACAACCTGTTCAGTATCGTGGGGGTGCTGGTGACTGTCGCGGTGATTGCGGGCTTCATCGGCACGATGCTCAACAGCAGCCGCATCGCCCCCGGCAGCCGGGGCACCGTCCCCATTGCGCTCATGGGCAGTGGTGACGGCCTCACACTCATGATGTTCACTGCCGATTGGTGCCCTTACTGCCGCCAGCAGCGCCCGATTGTGAACAAGCTGGCTCGTGAATACGCAGGGGATATGACGGTGAGTTATATCGACATTGATGACAGCGGCAACCGCCGTCTGGTGCAGGAACATGACGCGCGCAGCATCCCGCTGATCGTCATCATGGACAGCAGGGGCAACGTGATCGCCACCTACCGGGGTTTACAGCGCGAGGATACCCTGCGCCGCACTATTGACCAGGCCTTGTAAGCACGCTGTTCAGCCACGAAATTAAGAGCTGGCACAGCCTGAGATTGTGTGATAAATTCTCATCTCAGGCTTAATTTTATATTGTAATCTACACTGTTATGCGCGAAAATCTGACGAGATATGCAGAACGGCTCAATGTGCCTCTGGTGGTCTTCAGTGCAGGGATGGCTTTTCTCGTCTGCGCGCTGCTGGCAGGCTGCGGCCTTGTAGCGCTGCTGCTATGGAATTTCACGTTTCCCGGTGGCGGAGGTCGCCCCACGCCCCGCCCGACACTTGAGCGCATCGCCGCGGTAACGGAAACCGCCAGCGTGACCATCACTGTCACCTCCAACACCAGCAGTCCCACGCTTACAAGTCTGCCCCTGCTTACCCCATTACTGCCACCCACTACGCTGCCACTGCCTGCCAGCCCACCTGACGAGGCGGTGCGGGAGTATTACCGTCTGGTGAGCGAAAAACGTTATGAGTCAAGCTGGCCGCGCCTGAGCGAAGCTTTCAAGCAGATTTTTAACTGCTGTACACCCAATTATGATTACGCGGGCTACAGCGCATGGTGGGACAGCGTAGAGCGCGTGGAACTTGGACAGGTGCGCACGGTGTCGCAAAGCGGTGATCGCGCGGTGGTCTACGCCGAGCTGTTCTACCATATGAAAGCGGGCGGCACTTCGCGCGATGCCGAGCCGTATATTGAACTGATCTATGACCCAGCTAACGGCGGCTGGTTGTTCAACAACAAGGGCACGACAGCCTCCTTGCGGTGAGTAAAAGTCTTATCACTCCTTTCCCGTTCTTTGCTACTGCGCTACCTCCTGCGTAAATTGCGAGAAGAACGCCCAGATAACCTCGCTGGCGTGAATATCCATATTAACCTGCCCGGCAATTTCTTCTGGCAGCCGATCCGGCACGCCCGGCCAATTATGCCCGCCGCCCAGCACCGCATAAAAAAGCACATCAGCCTCTGCCGGGCAGCCCTGAAACTCGAATACATGAACACTCGTACCGGGAGAACTGCCTTCCTGCGGCAGTTCGGTTTCAGTGTAATCGCCCACGCAGCCATTATGCCCCAGCCAGAACTCCACCGTGCGCAGTATAGGCGCGGTGACATAGAGGGTTTCCCCGGCGATCTGGCGTGGAATGCCATCCCAGGGCACACTCACATCCGCTGTGCCATGTATAAACAGGATCGGCGCGGGAGTCTGGTCTGCACACAAGGGAGTCATGCCGAGGAAGGCTGTCGCCCCCACTACTGCGAAAGCCGCGTACTGCTCACGCGCTTCACAGGCGAGGCGCTGCGTCATAAAGCCGCCGTTAGAGAAGCCCGTTACATAAATGCGCTGTGGGTCAATGCTCAGGTCCTGCGCCAGATCAGCAATCATATCGCTGAGGAACTGTGCATCATCTGTCGCATTGGTACGGCCAAAGAAAGGCACGGCACGGGTATAGTTCCATTCGTTATTGAGGCCATCGGGATAAGCGACAATGAAATTCTCATGCGCGGCAGTGGTGTTTAAGTCGGTAATGTAGGCGATCCCCGCGCCATTATCCGGCCTGCCATGCAGCGCGACCACCATTGGTAACGGTACTGCCGGGTTGTAGCCGGGGGGGACATAGACATTATAGGTGCGCGGCGGCCCGGCGGAGGCTTCCGTCTGCGTCATCGCCCAATCCCGATCCCCGGCAAAAAAACCTGTAATGACCTCTGTCGCGTCCACACCTGACTGATTCAGGCGATAATCGCCCACACGCGGCCAACTGCCGCTTCCTTCTTTCACTTCGTAATAGGCCAGACGACTGCCATCAGAACAGTCGGTATAGAGGATGGTATTCGCCAGCTCACGTCCGGCGGTCATGTCGCATCCATTCCGGCTGCCCCAGAACTCAAGTGTGTCTTCCAGGCTCAGTGTGGCCGAAAAGCGGAATGTATTACCTCCGGTCAGGTAAACCGGGTCGGCTGAGCCGCGCATGATAAGTATAGACAGCGGGGTACTCTCCTGCGGGCAGGCATCCAGGTGATAATCCCACAATAGCGTACTGACCACCGCTACCCCGGCGAAGCGTTCCGGCGTGGTGCAGGCCAGCCGGTAGGCCAGCGCACCCCCACCACCATATCCGGTCAGATACACGCGCGCTGTATCCACCGCATAATGTTCGGCCAGATGATCAATCAACGCGCCGATGTAACTGACATCATCCACATCTGTGACTCCCGCACCTGCTGTGCGCCCATCTGCCCATGCGAAACCGCTGCTGGAGGGATAGACCACGATGAAATTCTGCGCGTCTGCTGCCTTGTTCAGCCCTGTCAGCGCGGCCATAGCCTCCCCTGATGACGCTGTGGGATGCAGCGCCAGCACCAATGGCAGTGGTACTGCCACATCATACGCCGGGGGCAGATGCAGGTTATAAGTGCGTTCCAGGTCATTGTGCAGCAGTGTTTCTGTCACGGCCTGAGCATGAAGCAGGGATGTACTGCTTAAAAGCAGCACCAGGCAGATCAGCAGCTTGAGCAGGCGACGGTCAGTCATGATTGAAGTCCTTATCGCAAACGCGAATAGAGAGCGCGTGCATTAACTATCAATAAAGGACGAAAAGAGTTCAATGTGGAAGGAATTATGTGGGATTCTTAAAAACCTGCTGCGGGATAATGTGGTATAATCCCGCATGAAATCTGTTGGCTGGAGCGCGGGGTGTATGGCATGTTCTGGGGCGAATACTCTCACCACCTTGACGAAAAAGGCCGTTTAATCATCCCCGCCCGTTATCGCCCCTACCTGACTCAGGGTGCGATTCTTACCCGTGGCCTAGACCATAACCTGGTCATTTACCCGCAGGCAGCCTGGCAGTCGGTTTCTGAGCGGCTGAACCAGATGCCGATCACGCATCCCACCGCACGAGCGCTGCGCCGTCTGCTGTTCTCCGGCGCGGTAGAGCTGACGCTTGACCGGCAGGGACGCATTCTGATTCCGGCTTATCTGCGCGATTATGCGTCGCTCAATGGCAGTGTGCTGGTGGCCGGCATGGAAACCTTTCTCGAACTATGGGAGCCAGATCACTGGCGCACCGCGCTGGAAGGCGTACCCTACGCACTGGCCGAAGCCAAACATTTACTGGAACTAGGCATTTAATCATGATCTCACCACCCCACGAACCTGTTCTGCTGCAACCCGTGCTGGAAGCGCTGCTGCCCGCCGAGTATATCATTGATGGCACCCTGGGGGCGGGCGGTCACAGCCAGGCTTTACTGGAGGCAGGCGCGGGCACAGTGCTGGGACTGGATCGTGACCCGGCGGCGCTGGCCATCGCGCGGGCGCGGCTGGCTGTTTATGACGAACGGGCACAAATTGCCCACGCCAGCTATGCCGAGATGGCACAGGCGGCACGTCGCCTGGGTTGGTCATCGGTGGATGCAATACTGCTGGACCTGGGGCTGTCATCGATGCAGCTTGATACACCAGAGCGCGGCTTCGCCTTTATGCGTGACGGCCCGCTGGATATGCGCTTCGATCCAACCAGCGGCCAACCCTCTGCGGCCGATCTGATTAACACGCTGGAAGCCGACGAACTGGCTGATATTTTCTATCAGTATGGTGAGGAACATCACAGCCGCAAACTGGCACGGGCAGTGGTACAGGCGCGCCCGCTGGCGACCACCCGCCAACTGGCCGCCGTGATCGAACAGGCCGCGCCGCGCAAAAAAGGTGATAAAATCCACCCTGCCACCCGTGTGTTCCAGGCCTTGCGCATTGCGGTCAACGATGAATTGCAAACCGTAGAACAGACACTGCCCATCGCTATCGACCTGCTGAAACCGGGTGGTAGGCTGGCAGTGATCAGCTTTCACAGCCTGGAAGACCGCCTGGTGAAACAGACCTTCAAACACGCCAGCACTGATTGCATTTGTCCACCAAACGTGCCAATATGTGTGTGTGGGCACACGGCCACCATACGGCTGGTCACGCGCAAACCGGTCATGGCGACAGATGACGAAATCACGCGCAATCCGCGCAGTCGCAGTGCCCGGCTGCGAGTCGTAGAAAAATTAGAGAAGTAAAAGAACGATGGCGGCTGAAAACTGGTTCCAACATGCACTGCACCGCCGCCCCTGGCGTACCCAGCGGCAGGCTTTTGCACTGGCAGCACTCAGCTTTGTCGTGGCATTAATTATCGGCGCGCTGTATCTGGCGCAGGCGGCGGCGCTCTCTACTACCGGGCGGCAACTTGAAAGCCTGATTACGCAGCGCAACCAGATCGAACAGGCCAATGAACAGCTTCGGGCAGAGATCGCGCGTCTGCAAAGTGTGCCACGTCTGCAAGATCGTGCGCGCGAACTCGGCTTTGTCGAGGCAGGCCGCTCTGACATCGAATATCTGCTTGTGCCGGGTTATAACCCTGATCGGGATCAGCTTGCCGTTTCGAGGGTCGAGCCAGCCTCGCGCCAGGAAATCGCCCCAGTTTACGAAGAAACTTTCCTCGGCTGGATTCAGCAGCAGTGGGATGCATTCCAGCGGCAGGGCAGTATCAATGCGGGAGGCAGCGAATAAATGTACCCTTTGCAGCAGGAAGAAATTTTCCGGCGGCGGCTGCCGCTCGTGATCGGCGGACTGTTGATTGCGGCCCTGTTCCTGTTGGGCAGGCTGGCCTCCTTTCAGTTCCAGCTCGCCCCAGAAGTGACCACTTACCTGGAAAGCCTGCGTAATTCCGGTTACAGCCGCACCCTGCGTCTGGCCGATGCCCGTGGCATTATCTTTGACAGAGGTATGGAAGCGCTGGCGGTCAATACACTGGAATATAAAATCGGCATCAGCCCGGTACTGGTCACTGATGCGCGTCGTGCCGCGACCCAGCTCTCCGCCCTGCTCAACCTCAACGAACTGGAAACCTTCGAAAAAATCACCAATCGGGTGCCCTGGGTGCTGCTTGCGCCCAATGTCAGCGCCGAAGTCGGTCAGCAGGTGGCGCAGCTCGACTTTCTACGTTCGTCCCTCAGCATCGAACCCGTACCACGCCGCCGTTACCCGCAGGGAACACTGGCCTCACAGGTGATCGGTTTTGTCGGTGGCGACCTGCGCGGTTATTATGGCGTAGAGGGTTATTATCAGGAACAGCTTGCCGGGCGGGAACGTGACCGCCTCATCAGCAATATCCCGTTTGAAGTCCCGCAGGATAACTTCAGTGATCGGGGGAACGATGTGGTACTGACTATTGACCGCGATATCCAGTTCCTGGCCGAAAGCGAATTACAGAGGGCAATTGCCGAAAGTGGCTCCACACGCGGCACGATTATCATTATGAACCCGCGTAATGGCGACATCCTGGCGATGGCAAGTTATCCTTCTTTTGACCCCAATAATTACAGCACCATCACCGACAATTCCGTGCTGGTGAACCCGGCCATTGCCGATCAGTTCGAGCCAGGATCAATCTTTAAAGTCGTGACGATGGCTGTCGCATTGGAGACAGGTGCAGTCACACAGTATGATGGCTACTTCGACAACGGCCAGATTCAGATCGGCGGCATCACCATCCGCAACTGGAATCGGCAGGCAGAGGGTTACGTCGATATGACCCAACTGCTGGTGAACTCGCTCAATGTGGGCGCGGCGACGATTGCGCTGCGCACCGGGCCAACCGATTTTTACAGCAGCCTGGGGCGTTTTGGCTTCGGCAAGACGACAGGAGTAGACCTGGAGGGCGAGGCCAGTGGCATTATGTATGTACCGGGCGACAGCAACTGGAGCGAGAGTCAGCTCGGCACCAACAGCTTCGGTCAGGGTATCGCCACCACCCCACTGCAAATGCTGACCGCTGTCAACGCCATCGCTAACGACGGCCTGATGATGCAGCCGCATGTCTTTTATCGCCTGATCGATGGTGAAAGGGTACAAACTTCACAGCCATCGACATTAGGGCGGCCTATTTCGGCAGAGACAGCCCATATCGTGCGCGATATGATGGTTGCAGTGGTACGCGACGGACTCGATGGTAACGCTCAGGTGCCCGGTTATACCATCGCGGGGAAGACCGGCACGGCAGAGATCCCTTCGCCTGTCGGCTATGAGGCAGGCGCGTCAATTGCCTCCTTTGTCGGCTTCCTGCCTGCCGAAGACCCGCAGGTCAGTGTCCTGGTACGGCTGGATCGCCCGCGTGATTACTGGGGCAGCCAGGTAGCCGCTCCTGTGTTCCAGCGCCTTGCAGAGCGGCTGGTGATTATGCTCAAAATTCCGCCGGATGACATTCGTCAGGCGCTGCGGGATGAGGGCGGTATTGTGAATCGGATTAACCGTTAAAAGTGCGATAGCAGCCTTAAGGGCTGTCCTTATTGTGGAGGATGTATGGGACTTCCTTTCGCGCTGATGGTCGGCGCGCTGGCCTTCCTGTTGGGAATCATCTGGGGTGGGCCATTTGTCGAAATCCTGCGCCGTCTGCGAGTCGGCAAACAGATTCGCGTTGAGCTGAGTGAACATCATCAGAAAAAAATGGGCACACCGACCATGGGCGGAATCATGATTATCCTGCCCGCAGTGCTGATTACGCTGGGCCTTAGCATCGCCAGCGTGGTACGCACCGTCACAGGGCCGAGTATCCTGCTGCCGTTGTTTGTGCTGGTCAGCTTTGGCATTCTGGGCATCATTGACGATTGGGAAGGCATCCAGCTTTCGCGCGGGCCGCGCGGCGAGGGTTTATCCGGACGGGTGAAGATTGCCGCGCAGTTGGTGCTGGCGACTTTCGTCGCGGTGATTATCTCGCAATATGACGGCGGCTTCACCTACGCCAACGAAGTCAATATTCCCTTTTTAGGTGTCGGGGTGCCGGTACATCCGCTGCTTTTCATTCCCATTACTGTGTTTATGATTATCGCCTGCTCCAATGCTGTGAACATGACCGACGGGCTGGACGGGCTGGCCGGCATCATCACGGCCAGCGCCTTTGCCGCCTACGGTGTGATCGCGTTCCTTCAGGAACAGATTTTTATCACCCAGTTCTGCTTTATCATCGTGGGCGCGTGTTTCGCCTTTCTGTGGTATAACGCCCACCCGGCACAGTTGTTCATGGGTGATACGGGCACAATGGCCCTGGGCGCGACCCTGGGCACCATCGCCATCATGACCGGGCAATGGCTGCTGCTGCCGATCATCGCGATTGTGCCCCTGTCGGAGACGCTCTCGGTCATCCTCCAGGTTGCCTCCGCCAAATATACGCGGCGGTACTGGGGAGTGGATCGTAGGCTATTTCGGCAGGCACCGCTCCACCACCACTTTGAGCTAAGTGGGTGGAGCGAGACCCAGGTGGTACAACGTTTCTGGCTGGTCGGCCTGCTGAGCGCGATGGTAGGCGTGGCGCTGGCATTGGTTTAAAAGCAATGTATCTCTTGATTAGTCAGCAGATATTTCTTCCATTGTCCTTCTCTGGCCTGTACAGCAGTGGGAGGAATTTATTGTCTATGGCCCTGCTCGTTCCCCATTGCCCATTATTCATCACCGAAAAGCAGGAGCAAGCTGTCGCTTATGCCGAATGACCCCTTAAATGGCAAACGAGTCGCGGTGCTGGGTTTTGCGCGGCAGGGGCGGGCGCTGGCCCGCTGGCTGCCCACTATCGGCGCGAATGTCATCGTCAGTGACCGCAACCCAATTGAATATTTTAATGGTGATCTCGCCCCTTACGCGAATGTCGAGTTCGTACTGGGAGGCCACCCCAAAAGCCTGCTGGACGGTGTGGATTTGCTGTGTGTTTCTGGCGGGGTGCCCCTTGACCTGGCGATTGTCAGGACAGCCCTTGAGCGTGGCATCCCGCTTTCCAATGATGCACAGCTCTTTATGGAGCGCTGCCCTGCCCCGGTGATTGGCATTACGGGCAGCGCAGGGAAGACCACAACCACCACCTTAAGTGGCGAAATCATCCGGCGCGCAGGTTATACTACCTGGATCGGGGGGAACATGGGCGATGTGCTGCTGGATGTGCTGCCGCAGATTGGCCCGGATGACCGGGTGGTAATGGAGCTTTCCAGCTTCCAGCTAGAGATTATGAGCATCAGCCCACCTATGGGGGTGATTTTAAATATCACGCCCAATCATCTGGACAGACACGGCACGATGGAACTCTACACCCGCGCGAAAGCTCGCATGATCGCCTACCAGAACCGCGATGATATTGCTGTGCTGGGACGCGACGACCCTGGCAGCCGTGCGCTGGAGCAGGTTGCTCTGGGTGATCTGTGTTGGTTTAGCGCGCGTGAAATGGTACCCGATGGCGCATTTCTGATTGGTGAGCGCTTAATGGTAGCGGGCTGTTCCAGTTTTGATGGCGACCCGCATGTGGTCTGTGAACGTGATCAGATTCCCCTGCGCGGTGAGCATAACGTGCTTAATGTGCTGGCGGCCTGTGCCATTACCGGCGCGGCAGGGGTGCG
>JBGSXK010000318.1:0-6784 GCA_041751455.1 Anaerolineae bacterium | reverse complement strand
GGAAGCAGAGTTTTTGGAGTGTGCGCTGCCGTCTGGAACGATAAGCGCTCTACAATGGGCGAATTCTTTCAGCCCAGAAACGAATTCGGTGCGAATTTTGGCAGGGACAGGGGAGGGTCTGTGACCCTCCCGGTGAGTCGGGCGAGCCGATTTCAAACCCGCCCCTGGAGTGTGTCGCGGAGCGTTTGCTCTTCGCACGTGCTTATTTTTTGGTGAGGCTGGTCTCGAAGTCTTTAATCGTTTCCAGCACCGATTCGTTGACCCCACGATTGGCAAGGTCTTTGCGCAGCGCCGCCACCTCTTTTTTAGCCTCGGCCTGATCGCCCATGGCAGTCATCAGTTCGGCACGATGGCGCACCAGTTGATGATAGGGGATGTTCAGTTGGGGGTCAGTCTGCTTCTTGTAGACCGTCAGAAATGGTTGGGTGATCCTGAGCGCTTCCGCCGGGTCGGCACGATGGGACTTAACCAGCGCGTGTTCCCCTTTGCGCTCCTCAATCCGGAAGAAGGGTTCGCCCACACTCCTGGCAATCACCGCCGCTGCCTTTGCGCCCAGCAGGGTGTTTTTGTAACGTTCCACCACCGTGTTGAGCACATCCATGCCTTTTGCCAGAAACGGTGACTGAGACCCCTGGACATACAGGCTCATACCCACCTCGAAGCTGAAGAAATCATAGGCCAGGCGGTCTTCCTCTTTGGAGAAGGGACGGCCAACGCGCAGCCTCAGCGTATTGGAGGGGATCAGAATATCCCCGCCGCCCTGGTAAACCGCGCGGATCTGATACTCGCCGGGTTCGTCGAAGTAGAATCCGCCGCTGCCATAGGTGAGGGTGACGTTCTCACTGTAACGATCTTCGCCTTCCACCGCCAGCGGCGCAGGGAGCAGGGTGCGGATTTCGGGCGTGCCCAGCTTGCACATGACGGGGTCATACTGCACTACATGACCATCCGGGCGCTGGATGTAAAAGATCACACCGCCGAATTCCGGGCTCAGCCTTGTATCCAGGCTCAGAGGAATATCCGGCAGCAGATTACGCAGTCGCACTTCGATGGTCACTGGCTCCAGAAAGTCGAAGTATTCCTGAGCACGCAGCAGCAGCTCAATCGGCGCAGAACCCTCAAGCTGGGCCATCATGTCGCCCGTTTCTTCTTCCAGGTGGCCGCCAGAAGCCCACGGATCGCCACCCATAATGACCGAAGCGCGATCCCCATGACGAATGTGAATCAATTCATCATCATCGAAGCGAAACATGAAATTCGACCAGAAGCTGTCCGTACCATTCCGCTGATCGTAGCGCCAGTCATAATTCATCCATGAGAGCGAGTCGGGGCGGCTCTTGTTCCAGGAATGCAGGAAATTAAAGGCGTGCCCGGCCTCATGGACATAGGTGTAGAGGAAATGCCGCAGTGCCCAGGCTTCATCCTGGGTTGCCGGCGCGCCTGCGGGAAGGTTATTGAACCAGGAATGATTGCGGAACACGGCAAAGCCCTGGCGTTCCGGTGCTTCACCCGCGCCGCCATACATGGCAGCCGCGTCGAACATGATCCCGCCCACGGAAGAGTTGTCGAAGGTTCCCGCCATCAGCCCCCACATATGCCAGTTGGGCCAACTGCCGCCGATCTGGCTGAAATGCTGCTCCATCGCATCATGCAGCTCTGCCGGAGACCAGGTGTTGAACTCGGCAGCGCTATCGTCAATGACATTGGAGGATGGGTTAAAGGTGAGTTTAATCCCGGCCTCATCGTAGCAGTTCTCAATCGTGAGCGCGCGCTGTGACAGCCCTAAGGGTCGTATCGTATGGGCATGGGTGTCATAACTGGGCAGCAGAGGGGCCAGATTGACCGACTGGCACACATCGACTTCCAGCATCAGATCACGGAAGGCCTCCGATGTTTTGGCGCAGGTATAACTCGATCCCAACCCCCCGGTTTCGGTAAAGGTCACAGCGGCAGGGCCGATTGAGCCTAAGGTCCACGGAATTTCGATGCGTATATCAGTGGCTGGATGTACGCCTTTCCAGAAGCGAACTGTACCGGTAATCACGACCTGGCAGCGCGACCAGCTCACTTCGGGCCGGTCTACAATCCAGGATTCCTGATACACACGCCAGAATAAAGGCCTTCCCCCTGGCAACACAAAGTGGAAGCTGCGGTAGAAATCGCCGCTGACTCGATCCATTACGGGAGAATTAGCATGGCGGGGATCAATGTCCACCCGTAAATCAAGCGAGGAGCGTCCGGGGAAGGGGGAGGTCATTGCTCCCTGATAACGCCCACTGACAGGACGCAAACGCAGACAGCGCCACCAATCCACCGGAGGCCAGGGGAAAGGCAGCGGGACGGGAAGGGGATTGGGGCCAGGGAACGGTAACTGGGAGGCCTGGCCTGTGTCGGAATCCGGCTCTGGTGGTGCATACGGGTATTGATCTGTTTGCATCTTTCCCTCCAATCGGGACTTTGCTTCAGAATCAATAAATGCATCTGCCCTTTATTTATCACCAGCGCAGCGGTTGTATTCCTTTAACCATAGCCAAACGGTTTTTGCGAGATCATGGAACTGACCTCGTCGTCTTCAAGCGAAATCCCCAGATAGGTAGCGCCCATAATCGGAACCGGAATACACGAAGACAGCTCTTTTTCAGGAAGCTCAATAGTGACTTGTGCAGGCGGCTGCTCGACCTCAACATCAATGATGGCCGCATAGCCCAGCAGTAGTTTTGTACGGACATCCTCTTCGTGAAAAACCTCTTTCCCGTTCACATCGATGAGGACAGTGTCCCCGGTAAATCCCTCCTGAAGGTGGATCGAAAGTGTTGCCATATGGATCCTTTTTAGTTAAGGCAAATCGCACAGAAATCATATTTTACTATATGATTTCTATCGCACATTAATTTGAGATATTGTTGGATCAGGGATTGTCATCCTCAACCCAGTCTACCTGTCTCTGAACTTGCCACGATCCAGTGGAGGAAAAATTCAGAAAGCGTATTTACCAATTACTGAAAGCGGTTAAAGTGTTGCCGGATGAGATATGTCAGCCTGCACAGGATGCCTATACCCGTCGGTTACAACGCACATCGCCGGACAGCACGGCACTTTGGCCTGAAGTCTAACCGTTGGTCAAGCGCAAAAGCGGAGCGTTGCTAATTGATGACACTCGGTCTAAACTCGTTGGTTGTAAACTTTAGAAGACGTACTTGTCATAGGGAAGTCATCAATGACACAGCTTCAAGAAGGTATCTCCACTGTTCATCCCACAGACTATTCAAGCCTGGTAGAGGTGTGGGAAGCATCTGTCCGGGCGACACATCATTTCGTGACAGAGCAAGATATTCAAGTCTTCAGACCCATCGTAAGGGACGCTCTGCAACATCTGAATTTGGGCTGTGTACGAGTTAAAGATGGCAGCATCGCAGGATTTATCGCGGTATCAGATGGGAATGTTCACATGTTGTTCATCCATCCAACATGGCGTGGTCAGAAAATCGGCAGCCGCTTGCTCCGATACGCTGTAGAGATGCTGGATGGAACAACACTCGATGTGAATGAACAAAATGAGCAGGCCGTAGGATTTTACCTGCATATGGGCTTTGAAGTTATCGGACGCTCCGAACGGGATAGCACGGATAAACCCTACCCCATATTACACATGCGCTTGTCCCCAATCGAGCGCACCGATCAATACCTCACCTGACGGTCTCCAGTCTGGCATCATCGGGATCCAATGGCGTACGGTACTGCTTAATGTACATATACAGGCTTTATTGCTGATCCCCAGTGAGCTTACCCCCAAGTAGTAGAATAAATGGGTGACCGATACATTCGATCTTGAACCTGATTGAGCGGATTTGGCTACAACTGAAGAATCAGGCATCAGGGCAGCCACTCGTGCCAATTTCCCATGGGGTGGGCTCTATCCGTTTCTAAATTGCCTCAGGAAGCGCTGGACTTCCAGTTGGTATTTTTCGGGTGCCTCTAGCATGGGAGTGTGACCACATTCCTCGAAGATCACCAGTTCAGAGTTGACGATGTGCTCATGCAGCAGTATATGGCTGAGGGGCACTAACTCATCTTTCTGTCCAGCCATAAGAAGCGTTGGCATCCGGATAGCCTCTAACCGATGGGTGAAATCGCAATGCAAGGCCTCCATCCACCAAGCCTTCCAAGGCTCAGAAACCTCTTTTCCTTGAAGGATGATTATCGGGCCAGATGGATCGATCAAACTCCACAGATCCGGGCGGATTTGTACCCAGGATGCTTGCGCCTGTGGTAATCCGCGCCCTTCAAAACCAAGCGACTGTGCCGCAATTTCGTCATGCCACGCCGCCTGCCGAGGGGCCTGCGAAGACCCACGCACCAATCCCCAACGAATGTCGGACAGCTTCTAAATCCGCAACCCATTGACTCAACCGACCCATGCCTGGCGAGGAAGCGCCGAACTGTCGTGGGCTAATCGTCACCACCTGAGCGCTATCGATAAATGGAACCGTCAGGATGCCGCCCTCGGCTGTCTCACCAAATGCAGGGTGTGCTGTGCAGACGACCACCTCGCCGCTGCCGCCTGTGTAAACTTCGAGTTGCGCCCCATCAATGTCGATTAACTGTTGCTGGAGTGTCATCAGCCATCAACCTGTCTCATCATGTCCGAATGAGCTTATATTATCATTATATTTAAGGCAAATTCAAATCAGTTCTCATTTCACACGCGCAGTATTACTAAGTAACGTCCATTTTCAATAAAGTTCGATCTTATAAAGCGATAACGTTCTATTGGCTGGCGGTGACCCCGCCGTCAATGTACAAGGTCTGGCCTGTCACAAAATCTGACGCGGGTGATGAGAGAAACACGGCTGGTCCAACGATGTCTTTGGGGTCAGCGATGCGCCCTAACGGGATGCGTGATAGTAAATCGGTACGAAATTCAGCATTTTCCATCACATGTGAGATCATTTCGGTATAAACGAAGGTTGGGGCGATGCCATTCACATTGATCTGATGTGGGGCTAACTCCATCGCGTGTTGTTTAATGAGCATGACCAGCGCGCCCTTGGTACTGCAATATGCAGAATAGCCACGAAAGCGCAGCCCTAACTGCGAGCGCACCGACAACAAGTGGATCTGTTTTCCGCCTCGTCCCGCCTCAACCTGATGCCGGGCGGCAGCCTGAGCGAGAAACATCGCTGCCTTTAAATTGACCGCATACACTTCGTCGTAGGCTTCTTCGCTGACGTCGAGCAGCAGTTCTTCGCGTTGGATTCCGACGCAGTTAACCAGTATATCCACCCCACCAAATGCATCGACGACGAAATCTACTGAGTCCCGGATTTCACTCACAGAATTGACATCCACTGAGCAGCTCTTCGCGATATGACCTGTCTCGGTAAGCTGTCCGGCAAGATGCGCCGCCTTTTCTGCATTTCTGCCGGCAACGACGATCTTTGCGCCTTGTATCGCCAGCCCCCATGCGATGGCCTCGCCGATACCGCCATAGCCCCCGGGAATGTAGACAACTCTGTCTTTGAGGTTAAACAGTCCGCTGAGTTCAGTGGAAAAATCAATGCGTGGTGTGATTTGGGTCATAACGAAATGTCTCCTGATGTCGTGTGAATGCTAAAAACCCGCCAGCGCGCCTTCGCTGATACCACGCACGTAGTAGCGCTGTAAAATGATAAATACAATCAGAGTGGGAATCATGGCAATAATGATGGCGGCGCTCAAAGTCCCGAAGGCGAATGATTGCCCTTCATCGGCCAGGATACGCAGACCGGTATTGATATTGGCAATTTGCGGGCTGATCGCCAGCGACGCCGCTAACAACACCTCATTCCAGATATCAATGAAGGTGAGGAGTACAACAGTTGCCACACCACCCTTTGCCATTGGCAGATAAACGCGCAAAAAGACGGTGAACTCGCTCGCCCCATCGATGCGGGCGGATTCTCCCAATTCCCTGGGCATTCCCATAAATGTGCCGCGCATAATCCAGATGGCAACAGGCAAAAACAGCGCAATGTACGGCAGTATGAGTCCCAGGCGGGAATTCCAAATGCCAAGTTTAAATTCGAAGATCAGAAGTGGTACGATCAGGATAATCCAGGGTATCGACAATACAATCAGAATGCCGTTGGTGATGATATATGCACCGCGAAGATTGAGCATCGCCAGTGCATAACCGGCCATTGATGCAAAGAAACTGACGATGAATATGGTTACAGCCGAGTAGTACATCGTATTGAGCACATAGCTGGGAAGCTGATGGCCCTTACGGATGATGTTTTCAAAATGAACCAGTGTCGGTTCCTGGGGCAGCACTTGCAGATTGGTAGTGTAAATTTCACTGTTTGGTTTGATTGAGGTCAATATAACCCATACAAAAGGCGCCACAGTGATGAAACAGAGAAACGTCAGGATAATCACCAGCAACATTTGAAAACGCGAGTGATAGTTTTGCTGCCGCGTCAGTCGGTTCCACAGGGGGCGTGCCGAAGATTGCGTTTTTGTCTTATGTATTGTGGTCGTCATCTGGTCATCTCCCTGTAATCATTAATTTATGGGTGGTCGCAGGGCTTCACTACTGGTCAGTTTTCCGAGAGCGCATGACAAAGACAGTCGCAATCGTGATGACAATCACAATGACAGTGAATACCCAGCCCACGGTACTGGCATATGCGTACCAATTCTGCCCCTGATTGATTTTCTGGAAGACCAGAAAATACAATGAGCGTGTTCGCCCAGCAGGATTGCCATCCGTCAGCATATATATCGGCACAAAAATCTTGAGTGC
>JBGSXK010000317.1:0-4210 GCA_041751455.1 Anaerolineae bacterium | reverse complement strand
GCGGTAAGGCGTTGGCATAATCCGCCCACCACAAAGAAATGCCGGTCAACTGCCACCACAGGCTGTAAAGCGCCAGGGCAGCACAGGCCGCCACGAGCCAACCCGATGCACGGCGCTGGACAATATGGTCGATGACGGGCAGCGCGCACAGAAACACGAAGGGCAGCACAGGCAGCAGGAAGCGCGGTGGCCAGGATAAACCGCCGAACCAGTCCGGCCCCTGCCGCAGCGCATAAACCAGGGCAAAGGCCAGCAGCATAAGCAGCGCCGCAACAGGATAACGATAACGGCGCAGACGGTGCAGCCACACAATACCCGGCAGTGCCAGCAGCAGCAGCGGCGATGTCCCCCAGAAGCTCCCGCCCACACTCAAGAAATAACTGTGCAGGGCGGTCAACGCGAAAGGCTGGCGCTGGCCTAATGTACCAGTCAGACGCTCGATGCGCCCGATCACCCCCAGCACATCCACCAGAAGCAGTGCCAGCAGCATCCCCAGCCCAAGCGCCAGCAGCAGCAGCACCCGTCTGCGGCCTGTCTCGTGGCTGGCAAAGCCTGGCCAGGCAGGCAGTACAATGACCAGCAGCGCAGGCAGCGCCAGCACCGCCGCTCCCTTACTCAAAATCGCCGCAATCAGGCCCAGAAAAGCCCACAGCGGCAGCCATAGTGAGTGATAGCCCTTGCTTCGCCAGCGTTCCAGCAGCAGCCCGGTCCACAAAAGCAGGAGCAGGGTCAACGGCTCCTGAAAAAATGTTTTGCTGTATGGCCATAAAATCGTGCCCAGGCCAAACAATAACCCGGCAGCTACGGCTGTGCGTGCATTGTAACCCAGCACCAGGGTATAGCTGTAGAGCAGGCCACCTGCCAGCGCGCTCACCAGAACGTTAAACAGGTAAACACCATGCACCAGCCCCACCCCCGGCAGTTGATCGGCCAGCCAGTAGAGGGGCGCGGCGAGCAGCATTTGCAGCGGTTCCGCATCGACGATGGGCAGCGGGTAAAACTGGCCGGGAATAATCGTCTGCGGGATTGGGGGACGCACGCCAGCGGAAACATCCTGCAAAAAATCGCCAAAGCGCACCAGGCTGGCTGTCGCATCCAACAGCAGCAGTTCATCGTTGCTGCCGATGCGCGCGCTGTAGGACAGCATATAAATGCTGGCGAGGCATAAAACAAGAACCACCCGCAGGCTGCCCCGCAGGTGGTTGGAAAGTCGTGGTGAGTGTGACATCCGGCTCCTGGCGCGGTACGAAAGCAGCGCCAGTTATACCAGACTCACGGGGATTCGATCAATTGCCGCCTGTTAAACGGTTTCGGATGCCTAACAGACCCTTGATAACCTTCTGGCTGGCGGAGAGATGGTCCAGGTTTTCCAGGCCGACTTCATAAGTGGCTGCCCCGGCCATCACCTTGCCATCACGCAACTGCAAGTCCCCCATAGCGATCATTGTCTCGCCATAGAGCTTCTTCTCACCCAGTTCGTCGAAGATATCCGCGGCCTGACGGTAGCAGTTGTAAGCCTGTTCCCGGTCACTGAGGGCGACATAGACCCCCCCCAGGTTACCCAATACCATCGCTGTGCGGCGGGTATCCCCCATTTCCTGAAAGGCGTGCAGCGCCTCCTGCATCACATCAAGTGCCTGCTGGTGCTCCCCTAATGCGCGATGCACCAGGCCGATATTGGTCTGCATTTCCGCGGCCAGCACGCGATCACTGGCGGCCTCATAGGCTTCCTGTGCCTGGCGGAACACACGCGCCGCAGCCTCATAATCCTGCTGCTGGAACAGTTTTACCCCCTGCGCCTGGAGTTCTTGTGCCTGACTCATGTGTATTTCTCCCATATCGCATTACATTGTGATTTCAAGCATACTTTCAGCCACACGCCGTAGTTTATCTGTCGGCATATCTCTGAACATAATAGCGATTTCGATAAAGCCCACATTAAGTGGATCTGCCGCGAACTGTCGGATGTCCTCCGGCAGGTCTGCAAAGTGCTTCCAGTCCTCACGCAGTGCCAGCAGTTGACCGATATGGCTGCTGCTTTCCAGAAAATAATCCATGTTCTTCTTCACGCCACCCGCCAGCACACTTAACTCATGCATCGGCAGCGGCACTTCGCCAAGTTCATAATGGTTGATGGTTTCTGCGGCAATACCACTGACGGCGCTCAGTTCTTCCAGCGTCACGGACTGTGACTCACGCGCCTGGCGCAGCAGCGCGCCGATCATCCTGTCGCGCAGCGCCATGTACTCGGTCTGCGCATCACGGCGGCTCTCTCCACGATCTCCATCCAGCGTGGCCGCGCCCCAGAAGTGGCTAACCGGGACATCCAGATAATAGGCCAGGATTTCCAACTGTGGCAGACTGGGCACATTATCACCAAATTCCCACGATTCAACCTGCTGTGGCATGACCCGCAGCAGACGGGCACATTCTTCCAGGCTGCGCCCGGCATTGTTCCGCGCATCACGCAGCAGCACCCCAATCATCTTGCCCCGAATACGGTATGATTCGTCAAAATCCATAGGCTTTGACACACTTTTACCCGTATCCTGCTCTTTGGTGGCTTTTAGCCGGGAAGAAATATCCTTAAAATCCATCTCGTGACCTCCGCGCAGCCCAGTGTTTACCGCACATTTATTTTAAGGGCATTATAAAACCAGGCTGGCGTGAGAGCAAACCGGACACTCTTTACCTCACAATATTCATTATAAAAGCCGTTTGCAGGATGAAGTATTAACAAATTTCGGTTTTCTAACCTTTATTTCTTTGCCCAACGACAGGAGTATAATCGAAGTGGGGACAACACATCACCCGTAAGCAGCCACACCAGAGGAATAATGAGCAGTCAAGAATTAGATGATTTACGTGCCGAGCGAGACCAGCTCGCCAGCCAGCTCCAGGAGTACCGCGTTTTTAAGGACTTCATACTTTCCAGCGGTCTGACTCTCAATCTGGATAACGCGCTGGATGAACTGGTCAAGGGTATCACAGCGCACCTGGACGCAGCACGTGTGCTCATCCTGGTCGAGGACGAGGAAAATCACCTGTTGAAATTCGGTGCAGTTCACCCCATGCTGCCGGAAGCGGCACTCCAGGATACGCTGGGAAAATACATGCTTAATTTGTTTATCAGCACAGAGCATCCTGTCATTCAGCGCTGGGCTGCCGGAGAAATGCTGGAACTGACCTCTGAAAATACATCTGGCCTCCAAGCATTGGACTGGCTGCACCGGACGTTGGAAAGCCCCTGCCTGACCACTGTCCCCATGCGGGTAAGGGGTGAGCGCATGGGTATACTGCTTATCAGCACCGATAAGCCGCTGCTGCCGGCCGGAGCTGAAAGCCGCCTGACACTGCTGGCACAGGTCGCCACTGCTGCGCTCAAGAATGCCCGACTTTATAGTGAAACGGTCAACCGGGCAGCGACCAACATGCGTGAGCTGTACATCCTGCGCCAGATTGACCGTGAATTAAATGACAATATCGACCTGGGTTATGTCTTCAATATGGTGCTGGATTGGGCGCTGCGTTTCACCAATGCTCACGCGGCCGCACTGACTTTATATGACCAGGATCGGGACGAAATGCGCCTGATGGGGCGGTATGGCTATGACCTGATGCGTGAAGAGCTGGATCACATGCTCCCGTTCCGGGGGGGTATCTCGCACCGGGTAGCGCGTTCTGGCCGCCCGGAGGTCATCCCCGATGTTTCGATGGACAAGGATTTTATTCGTATTGCCAGCTTCAGCAATTCGCAAATCTCTGTCCCGGTCACACGCGAAGACCGGGTGATCGCTGTCATTACCGTTGAGAGTAAGAAGATTAACGGCTTTACGGATGAACATCTGAGCTTTATTGAAAAGCTGGCTGCCCGCGCCGGGGTCGCCATTGATAACGCCCGCCTGTTTGCCGAGACTGAGCGTGAGCGCGAGAAGCTGTCGCACATCCTCAACAATACCGCCGATATTGTAATCGCCACGGGTATGGATGACCAATTGATTCTGATTAACCCGTCGGCATTTCAGGCGCTGCGCCTGTATACAAGCGAGGATTATGTTGGCCAGTCGTTTGCCGATCTCTTCGGCCATACCGAACTGGTTGAGGTTTACCGCCGTGCGAAAGCCAATGCCGAGTCGATTATCGGGGAAGTTACCCTGCCCAATGAACGCATCTACCATATGAACCTGACACGGCATGAGAATATCGGCTG
>JBGSXK010000316.1:0-14718 GCA_041751455.1 Anaerolineae bacterium | reverse complement strand
CACACTGGAGAACGAGCTGATTTCCTGCCCTGACTGTGCTGCCGAGCTTGAGGTTATCAGCCTTAACCCACTAGAGCTTGATCTCGCGCCCGAAGTCGAAGAAGATTGGGGCGAGTAATTCATGCGCATCGCTCTTCTGATTACCCACATCCGGGCGGAGGAAAAGCTGCTCATCAGCGCTTTTGAGCAGCGCGGTATTCAACCGGATATTCTGCTTGACCGTGATCTCAATTTTGATGTAACGGGCAGCGCCGACCAGCTCGCCCCTTCCGGTATCCCCTGGCGTGATTATGATGTCGTTGTCGAGCGGGCGGTCAGCACATCACGCGGGTTGTATGCGCTGGCACTGCTCAATAGCTGGGGTATTCACTCCGTCAATCGTTATGATACTGCCGCCATCTGTGCCGATAAGCTGCGCACCAGCATTGCACTGGCGCAGGCTGGTGTGCCGCAGCCCGCTACACGGGTCGCCTTTGACCCCGACAGCACCATGAATGCCCTTTCCGCACTGGGTTATCCGGCGGTTCTCAAACCTGTGACCGGCTCGTGGGGGCGGCTGCTGGCGCGTGTGACCGACCCCGAAAGCGCCGAGGCGATTATCGAACACCGCCAGACGCTGGGTGACTATAATCATCATGTGTATTATGCGCAGGAATATGTGAACAAACCGGGGCGCGATATTCGCGCCTTTGTGGTGGGTGAGCGCACCATCTGCGCGATTTACCGCACGTCGCCGCACTGGATCACCAACACGGCACGCGGCGGACAGGCTTCCAACTGCCCCATTACCCCGGATCTCGATCAAATCTGCACACAGGCGGCGCGAGCAGTGGGCGGGGGAATTCTGGCGATTGATGTGCTGGAAGATGCCGATGGCCGGCTGCTGGTGAACGAGATCAACCACACCATGGAGTTTCGCAACAGCAGCGCCCCCACCGGGGTTGATATTGCCGCCGAAGTCGTGACCTACACGCTCGATCAGGTGAGGGTAACCGCGTGACACGAGTGGGTATTGTCGGCGGCAGCGGGTATACAGGCGGCGAACTGCTGCGCCTGCTGTTGTTTCATCCTCATGTTGAAGTGACACAGATCACGAGCCGCAGCGAGGCGGGAAAATACGTCTACACCGTGCATCCCAATCTGCGCGATGTGACTCAGCTTCAGTTCATTCACCCGGACGCGCTGCAACCCTGTGATGTGCTGTTTCTGGCGCTGCCACATGGTACTGTCGCCCGCGATATTGAGCGTTATGCCGCGCTTGCCCCTACGCTGATTGATCTTTCGGCTGATTTCCGGCTGAATGACGCGACGGCTTATGCGCGCTGGTATGGCGAAACTCACCCTGCCCCGCACTGGCTGGAACGCTTCATCTATGGGCTGCCAGAACGCACCCGCGATCAACTGCGGGGCGCACAGTATGCCAGCGGCGTTGGCTGCAACGCTACGACCATCAACCTGGCGTTGTGGCCGCTGGTGCAGGCTGGCCTGCTGGAACGTGCCGCTGTGGAGCTTAAAGTCGGTTCATCCGAAGGCGGGAATCAGGCTAACGCGGGGTCACATCACCCGGTACGCAGCGGCGCGGTGCGTACCTACAGCCCCACCGGTCATCGTCATATGGCCGAAGTGCAGATGATGCTAGGCGCGGAGATTGACCTGCATTTCGCCGTCACGGCGATTGAAATGGTGCGTGGGGTGCATCTGCTGGCGCACTGTTATCTGAGCCAGCCACAGGCCGAAAAAGACATCTGGAAGCTGTATCGCGGCGCATACAAAAATGAGCCGTTTATGCGGTTGGTGAGCGGCAAAAGCGGGCTGCACCGCTTCCCTGAGCCGCGCATCGTGGCCGGGACGAATTACTGCGACATTGGCTTTGAACTGGATGCAGACGGAACGCATCTGGTCGTGATCGCCGCCCTGGATAACCTGGGCAAAGGCGCGGCGGGGTCTGCCGTCCAGTGCATGAATCTTATGCTCAACTTTGACGAAGCGACGGGGTTAACGTTCCCCGGTCTATACCCGTAAGGACTGACAATGCTGAACACCACCATCGCACTTGAAAATATTCTGGTCGTTAAACTGGGTGGCGGCGCAGGGCTGGATATGAATGCTAGCTGTGACGATCTGGCGCAGTTGGCGCAAGGTCGTCCGCTGGTCATCGTGCATGGCGTGAGCGATCTTGCAAATCGGCTGTGTGCGGAGGCAGGCATCCCGGCGCGGACGATCACCTCCCCTACCGGCCACACATCACGCTACACAGACGCGCAAACCCGTGATGTTTTTGTGCAGGCCGCAGAACAGGCCAACCGTCAACTGGTCGAATGCCTGCAAACGCGGGGGGTGAACGCTGTCGGACTCACCGGCGCGGATACGCTCATCAGTGGGGAGCGCAAAAACGCCATCCGCGCTGTGGTGGATGGCCGGGTGCGCATCGTCCGGGACGACTACAGCGGCTCGATCAGCAATGTGGATCATTACCGTTTGATAGAACTGCTGGCGCAGGGCTATGTACCAGTGCTGCCGCCGATGGCCGCCAGCACTGACGGTCTGCTCAATATTGATGGGGATCGCGCCGCCGCTGCTGTCGCGGGAGCGCTCCAGGCCGAAGAACTGGTCATCCTCAGCAATGTGCGCGGCCTGTATCGCAGCTTTGGGGATGAATCGAGTTTTGTGCAGCAGGTCAGCACCCGGCAGATCGAAAGCGCGATGGAGTGGGCGCAGGGGCGTATGAAACGCAAAGTTCTGGGGGCGCAGGAAGCGCTGACAGGGGGTGTTAATAGGGTTGTGATCGGTGATGGCCGGGTGAGCAATCCGGTGCAGCAGGCACTGGCCGGGGAAGGGACGGTATTCAGCCGATGATTGACACAGCCGCCATCACCACCATTGAGGATTCCCATACATCCGGCGTGTACCCCAAACGGCCGCTGACGCTTGTACGCGGCGCGGGCTGTACTGTGTGGGATGAAGCAGGCAACAGCTACATTGACGCGACCAGCGGACAGGGAGTCGCGCTGCTCGGTCACAGTCACCCGGCAGTTGTGGAGGCGATCAGCCAGCAGGCGGCGAACCTCATCACCTGCCCGGAGATTTTCTACAACGACCGCCGGGCACAGCTTTACGAACTCCTGGCATCGCTCACGCCCGCTGATCTCAACCGCTTCTTTTTGTGCAACAGCGGCACGGAAGCCATCGAAGGCGCGATCAAAGCCGCCGTCCTGCTCACCGGGCGCAGCGGGATTGTCGCCGCCAAACGCGGCTTTCACGGGCGCACACTCGGCGCGCTGGCGCTCACTTGGAATTCTAAATACCGTGAACCGTTCGCCGCACTCACGTCCGACACTGTGACACACATCACGTACAACGATCTGTCCGCCGCTGATGAAGCGATCACTCAGGGCACCGCCGCCGTCGTTGTCGAGGCGGTGCAGGGCGAAGGCGGCGTTTATCTGGTTGACGCGGATTTCCTGCGTGGGCTGCGGCAACTGTGCGATGAGCGGGGGGCGCTGCTGATTATCGACGAAATTCAGGCGGGGCTGGGGCGTACCGGACGCTGGTTCGCCTTCCAACATGCGGGCATTCTGCCGGATATTGTGGCATTGGGTAAAGGCATCGCGGGCGGGCTGCCGATGGGCGCGGTCTGCTGGCGCGAGTCGCTGGGGACACTCCCCGGCGGATCACACGGCAGCACCTTCGGCGGTAATCCGCTGGCCTGTGCCGCTGCCATCGCCACGCTGACCACTCTCCGCGATAAAGGACTGCCGGAACGCGCTGCCGAAACCGGCGCATGGCTGCTGGCTGAACTTCACGCGCTCAATCATCCGCAGGTGCGTGAGATTCGCGGGCAGGGGTTGATTGTGGGAATCGAACTGCGGGGACGGGTTACGCCGGTGCTTAAGCGATTGCAGGAATTGGGTGTGCTGGCGCTGCCTGCCGGGTTGAACGTGCTGCGTCTGCTGCCGCCGCTGATTATCACCCGCGATGAACTGCGACAGGTCATTCATGCCGTGAACGAGGCGCTCGATGAATAAGATCATGACGGACACTGACATCAGCGACACAATCGCCGAACAGCTTTTGCATGATCTCGTCGCCACGCCGAGTCCATCCCATCATGAAGCGGTTGCTGTCCGTTTGCTGGTGGAGTGGATGCGTACGCACGGGTATCACCAGGCTTATGTGGATGAAGCCGGAAACGCTGTCGGGATCATCGGCAGCGGCGAAAACGATATTGTCCTGCTGGGTCATATCGACACCTTCCCCGGCCAACCACCAATCCGCCGCGAGGGGCGCTTACTCTATGGACGCGGCGCTGTCGATGCGAAGGGGCCATTGTGTACATTTGCCGCTGCTGCCCTGCACGCCACGCTGCCGCAGAATACCCGTATCATCGTGATCGGCGCAGTGGAGGAAGAAGCGGCCACCAGCAAAGGCGCACGTTATGCCGCCACACAATTCCAGCCCCGTGCCTGTATCATCGGCGAACCGTCTCACTGGGATCGCATCACGCTCGGCTATAAAGGTCGCCTGCTGCTCGATTGGGCGTGGTCAGGCGCATTAGCGCATAGTGCCGGGCCAACCCTCAGCCCCGCCGAACATGCTATCGCTTACTGGGATCATGTCCGCGCCTATGCCGCGCAGTTCAACACAGGGCGCACCGCCCTCTTTGAGCAGCTAGACCCCTCACTGCGGGAGATCAACACAGGGCAGGACGGCACACACGGTCATGCCCGCATGACCATCGGCTTTCGCCTGCCACCCGGCCTTATATCGGAAGAAATCATCGCCGCGTTGCCGCCCGAAAATGGGGCCACCATTCGTGCGTATGGGCAGGAGCAGGCTTTTGCTGCCGAGCGTGATACCCTCCTCAGCCGCGCCCTGCGGGGAGCCATCCGCGCACAAAACGGCAAGCCACGTTTTCTTTATAAGACGGGTACTGCCGATATGAATGTGGTCGGCCCGGTGTGGGGCTGCCCCATCGTCGCCTATGGCCCCGGCGACTCTACGCTCGATCATACCCCCGATGAACACATCGACCTCGACGAATATCTGCTGGCGATTCACATATTGGCCACCGCGCTCAGCCGTCTTCAGGTCGGATAAAGGATTTCTAACCACCCACAAACTTAAGGCTCACACAGACATGAACCTCTTATACTGAGAACAGCGCTTTAACACTGCTGCACGACACCGGAACGGACAAGATGATTACCGAAAAGCCTGCTTTTCTCAGCGAACACCTGACCAGAATTGATTTTCTCGCAGAGGCGGAAGCTCTGCATGATGAGCTGATTGCCCGCAGGCGCGACCTGCACCAATACCCGGAACTGGGTTTTGAAGAAGTGCGCACAGCCGCTCTCATAGCCGAAGAGCTGAATAGCCTCGGCCTGAACCCGCAAACAGGCATTGCGGAAACTGGTGTGGTTGCTGTGCTGGAAGGCGCCCAGGATGGCCCCACCGTGCTGTACCGTGCCGACATGGACGCACTGCCTATCCACGAAGAAAATGAGGTTGAATACACTTCCAGGGCACCGGGCAAGATGCACGCCTGCGGCCACGATGGACACCTCAGTATTGCGCTTGGGGTAGCAAAGCTGATGACACGCTGTCGTGATCGTATCGCCGGGCGCATCAAGTTTGTGTTTCAGCCCGGTGAGGAAGGCGCAGGCGGGGCGCTGGCAATGATAAAAGCCGGGGTACTGGAAGACCCTGCGCCAGAAGTCAGCCTGGGGCTGCACCTCTGGACTCCCCTGCCCCTGGGCACAGTCGGGGTAGCCGAAGGCGCGGTGATGTCCGGCTCATCCGTGTTTGAAATCACGGTGCGTGGTTCTGGCGGGCATGGTGCCATGCCGCATACCACAATTGACCCGGTAGCCTGCGCCTCACAGTTAATTACCGGACTGCATACCCTCGTCGGGCGCAAAATGGACGCGATGGCCGGCGCAGTCGTGCTTTCCGTCACAGGCATCAAAACCAGCAGCTACACTCACAACATTATCCCGGATCGGGTGGAAATCACCGGAACATTCCGCACCTTTAACGCTTATACCAGCGAAATGCTGGAGCAGCATATTCGCGCAATGAGCCATTCTGTCTGTGAGTCTGTCAGTTGTGTGGCTGATGTGCGCATTCGTCATCTGACCATCCCGGTAGTCAATGACCCCGATGTGACACACCGAGTGCGGCAGGTTTTCACGGACATGCTGGGCACGGATGCACTGGACACTACCACTCGCACGATGGCTTCTGAAGATATGGCCTACTTCATGGATGATATTCCGGGGATGTATTTCTTCGTTGGCGCGTCCAACAAAGCACGTGGGCTGACCTATGGCCATCATCACCCACGTTTTGATTTTGACGAGGACGCGCTGCCACTGGGAGTCGCGCTGATGTCTGCTGCGCTGGCGGATTATCTAATCCGTTGAGTCATCTCCCTGGGGCATGGGGATATGGGAAACGATAATAAAAACAAGTGTGGAAAACAGCAGCAGCAGGAAACCATAATGATAGAGTTCAATCTGCCAGGGTTGGAACATACCCAAAAACCCCAGCACCATAGCCCCAATCACGCCATATTCCACAATACGATAAGTCCGCCGATTCATGAGGCACTCCTACAATAGTGTCTTACCAGTGTGCTTATCAAAAATATGGAAACGGCCTGGGTCAAAGATCACATTCAGGCTGTCACCGCTTTGTACCACAAAATCGGGCGCGGCTTTGACTTTGACTATTTCCCCGCCCAGCCGCAAATCCACAATCGTCCTGTCCCCCAGCGGCTCCACCACATAAACTTCGGCCAGATATGTCCCGGTTTCAGGGGCCAGCCTGAGGTCAATATCTTCGGGGCGGATGCCAAATACCAGCGCACCACCATTCACCTGCCCACTCAATCGATCAAGCTGATGCGATTCCAGCGGCATCTGCCAGCTCTGCCCCACGATCATCCGCTCAGCCATATCCACGCTGCATTCCAGAAAATTCATACGCGGATTACCCACAAACGCGGCCACGAAGATATTCACAGGCTCGTCATAAACGACCTCTGGCGTGTCCACCTGCTGCAACACACCTTCGTTCAAAATAGCGATGCGATCCGCCACCGACATTGCCTCAATCTGGTCATTAGTGACATAGAAGAATGTGGCCGCCAGTTCATTTTGCAGCCGCTTGAGTTCTGCACGCATCTCCACCCGCAGCATAAAGTCCAGGTTGGTCAGTGGTTCATCCATCAGAAACAGGCGCGGCTGGCGTACCATCGCCCGCCCCAGCGCCACACGCTGCTGCTGCCCGCCGGAGAGTTCTGCCGGGCGGCGCTGCAACAGGCCATCAATAGCCAGCAGTCTGGCGATACTCTGAACGCGGCTTTCAATCTCTGCTTTTGACAGCTTTCGCGCTTCCAATGGGAACGCCATATTCTGGAACACGGTCTTACGCGGATAGAGCGCATAACTCTGGAACACAAACGCAACATCCCGCTCAGCAGGGGTCAGCCCGACAGTGGACTGCCCACCCAGATAAATATCCCCTGCATCCAGCTTTTCCAACCCGGCGACACAGCGCAGTGTAGTTGTCTTACCTGCACCTGTAGGCCCCAGCAGTACCATAAACTCACCATCTTTAACCGACAGCGAGATATCATTCAGTGCTTTTGTACGGCCAAAGTGCTTGGAGAGATTCTGAAGGTCTAGACTTGCCACCCTTACACCACCTGCCCCGTAGCCCGATCAAATAAATGAATTCGTTCGTGGTTAAACGCCAGGCCTACATTTTCGCCTGCCCTGAATACCTGTCGCGGTGATGTCTTCACCATCAGGTGATGTTCCCCCACATCCACCCGATACACGGTTTCATCGCCCAATGGCTCGCGCACCGTGACAACACCCTGCGTGTCCACATCTGCCGCGCCTGCATCCAGCAAACGAATATCCTCAGCGCGAATGCCAAACACCACCTCAGGCGTATTGCGCAGCCAGTGTGCGTATTCAGCACTCAGTGTCACTTCAAAGTCGCCCGTCAACCCACGTAAGCGATTGCCTTCAGCATGACAATCAAGCGTATTCATAGGTGGGCTGCCAATAAACTTCGCTACAAACAGCGTCCTGGGGTTGTTGTAAATATCCAGCGGTGTATCCACCTGCTGCAACACCCCCAGATGCATCACAGCGATACGATGGCTCATCGACATGGCTTCAATCTGGTCATGCGTGACATAAAGCATGGTAGTACCCAGTTCCTGCTGGAGATGTTTTAGTTCCACCCGCATATCGGCGCGGAGACTCGCATCCAGGTTGGTTAGCGGTTCATCCATCAGGAAGACCTGCGGCTGGCGTACCATCGCACGTCCCAATGCCACACGCTGCTGTTCGCCGCTGGGCAGGTGATTCGGGCGGCGCTTGAGAATATGCTCGATGCGCAGCTGTTTTGCCACCTGCTGCACACGCTGCGCCACTTCGCTGCTGGAAAGGTTCTGCGCTCGCAGCGGAAACGAAATATTGTCCCACACCGTCAGATGCGGATAGAGCGCGTAAAACTGGAACACAAACGCGATGTCCCGATCACCCGGTTCCAGATCATTTACCGAGCGCTCACCGATGAAGATTTCACCAGTCGTCGCCCGTTCCAACCCGGCCACCATCCGCAGCGTGGTCGTCTTGCCACATCCGCTGGGACCCAAAAGCACCAGAAACTCGCCGTCAGCGATATCCAGATTCAACTCGCTGACCGCCACTACCGCGCCACCAAAGCGTTTGGTGACATTTTTCAGCCGTACTTCTGCCATAACCGCCCTAGCGCCGTACCGCGCCGAAGGTCACGCCCCGCAGCAGATAATTGCGCACGAGGAACGTGAAAATCACAATAGGAATTACAAATACCACCGAACCCGCAGCCAAACGCCCCCACTCCACCGCGCCTACACCGATAATGCTGTTCAGGTAGGGCGGCACAGTGTTGGCATTCGTCCGGTTCAGCAGATTGACGAACACAAATTCATTCCAGGCGACAATTGCGGAAAACACCGCCGTGGCTGCCATCGCTGGGATGGCTTCCGGGATCACAATTTTCCAGATAGCTTCCAGCCGTGAATAACCATCAATCATCGCCGCTTCTTCATATTCCACAGGGATTTCATCGAAGAACCCCTTCATCATCCATACCACAAACGGCAGATTCACTGTGGTGTACAGCATGACGATGCCAAAATAACTATCCCGTAATTGCAGGTTGCTGAACAACAGGAAGATAGGAATCAGGACGACCACTGGCGGCAGCATTCGCGTGCTGAGGATAAAAAACATCAGATCGCTTTCCGCCGGAATGCGAAAACGCGAAATCGCATAGGCCGTCAGCGTCCCCAGACTCACCGCCAGCGCAGTTGATGCCCCGGCGATAATCACGCTGTTCACCAGTCTGTTACGAAATTCGCTCAGGTCCGCCGAAGTGCGTACCCCTGTTTCACTCTCCCGCGCCCCACCAACCAGAATCGCGCTGTAATTATCCAGCGTCGGCTGGAACTGCACAAACGGGATATACGTGGGAACACGGCTAATCACCTCTGCGCGGGTTTTGATGGATGAGACAAAAATCCAGTATAACGGGAACATAAAGAAAAAAATTACCAGCCCCAGCGTAAACCAGAAGCCGATCTTTTGAATCAGAGTTTGGCGTTGTGCAGTCATAAACCTACTCGGTTGCTTTGATGCTGTTCAAGGCACGGATAAACAGGTTTGCCAGCGCGATAATCACAATCAGCATGATGTACCCCAGGGCTGATGCTTCCCCGGTACGGAACTGACCGAAGGCGAGATCATACAGATACAGCGAGGCGGTTTGTGTAAAGCGCCCTGGCCCGCCGCCAGTCAGCACCAGCGCCTGATCGAACAGCTTGTACGCATCCATCGTGCGGAAGATCACCGCGATCAGCAGTAGCGGCGCGACCATCGGCAGCGTGATATGCCGGAAACGGAACCAGCCACTGGCACGATCCACCGCCGCCGCTTCATACAGATACTTCGGCACAGCCGATAACCCCGCCAGCGAAATCAGCATCATGAACGGTGTCCACATCCACACATCCACAAGCACCAGCGACCAGGGCGCAACCCATCGATCTGTCAGCCATAGCACCGGGTCGCTGCCAAACAGGTTCACGACGTAATAGTTCAGCACCCCCTCACCCTGCATCATGAAGCGCCAGAACAACGCCACCACAATCGGCGAGAGCATCATCGGAATCAGCAGCATGGTCATAATCACGCCGCGTCCATTGAACTTGCGATTGAGCAGCATGGCGATGCCAAAACCCAGCACCAGCTCAATCGTCACCGACGGGACAACGAACTGCCCGGTAACGACAAAACGCTCCCATGTCCGCCGGTTCATCAGCAGGTCAGCGTAATTCTGCGTCCCAATCCATGTGGGCGCGGTATTGGCATCCCGAATCACCGACCAATCGGTAAAGCTGAGATACAGAGACCACACCAACGGAAACACTGTAATGAACACCAGCAGCGCCATCGTGGGGGTAAGGAACGAAATCGCAATCCAGCGATCCGTGAACCAGCTAAAACGTGGGCGCAAAGGGTCTTTTAGCTCTGTGATGCTGCGCCCCGCCACTTGTGAATCGGCCATTTAGTCATGCCCCAATGTGATAACATGGGGACGCAGAAGCCTGCGTCCCAATCAATGAAATGCATTTAATCAGCGGGAGTTATCCCTGCGGCGGTCCATCAGGATAAGCGTTATCCAGGATTTCCTGCTGCTCTGCGGCGATCTCATCCAGCGCTTCCTGCGCGTCCATCTGCCCGGAAATCGCCAGACTCAGGTACTCACCCTGCACATCCAGAAGCTGTGCATATTCGGGGATATTCCAGAAGTCCCGCACCAGCGCGAACGCCTCGTTAAAGCTGGGGTTGTACGGCGCAGCATTGAGGAAGGAATCACTTGCCAGAATAGATGTGCGCCCAGGGAAACCGCCCCGCGCTGCCCATTCAAGTTGCACCTCATCGGATTGCAGCCACGCCACCAGATCAAGCGCCGCTTCCTGGTTGGGCGAGTAACGGCTCACACTGATGCCCATACCACCCAGGCTGATATAGTGTGCATCTTCGCCGGGTACCACTGCGAAGGCGATTTCATAGGGGCAGCCTTCGGGATCAGTAAACGCCGGGCCAAAGCCATACCAGATTTCGATCATCGCTGTCGAGCCATTGCACATCGCGCCCACAGTCTCATCGAAACCAAAGCCCGCCGCGCCTACCGGCGCAGTAGCCACCAGTTCCTTCGCAAATTCAATCGCACGCACGCCTGTTTCGCTGTTCAGCACACCTTCGACAGTGTAGGTGTCAGCATCCCACAGATCACCACCAAACGACCACAGCACATGATTCCATGCTGTCTGTACCAGGTCACCATCGTTCAGCCAGTGCGTGGCAAAACCATATTCAATCAAATCCGAATCGCGGAAAAACTGTGCCTGCTCCAGCAGCTCACTCCATGATTGCGGCGGCTCAAATCCGGCGGCCTCAAACACATCTGCACGATAGACCAGCATTCGTGTATCGGTCATCATCGGCACGGAATATAAACGCCCGCTGCCCTGCGGCACTTCCGCGTAATAGCTTAACGCGACCTGATTGTAATCGTCATAAGGCAGGTTGTCCTGCATCCAGTCTGTCAGTTCAACCAGATGATCGCCTGCGACAGCCTCACCCATAAACTGGCTGTCCAGAATGGGTGCATCTGCGCCACCCTGAGCGGCAAAATCCGCGAAAATCTGATCGCGCCACTGACCAATCGGGACACAACTCACGCTCACGTTAGCGGCTTCATACTCCGTGACTATGGAGGACAACAGGTCACAGGGCGGCCAGGCAAACCAGACAATTGACAGGTTCGGCTTATCCTGTGCAACAGCCGGAATCAGTGCCCCGGAAAGGACAGAAATGATAAGAAGAACAAGAAGAACTTTCGTGAGGAATTTCGATTTCTGCATAGTAGATGACCTTTCTTACATAAATTAGAGAAATATTGCGGCATTACGCCGTGTTCTGACTAAAGGCTTCCCTCCTGATGTGGCACACTGCTAAACAAACACCCTGCATAGTGTATCAAATTCAACTTTCACATGCCAGAATTGTTCGGCATCTGAGCAAACTGTATCACATATTCTGCTGCCTCGGCCTGTACTGAATAGCCTCGGCTACATGCGGCACTTCAATGACTTCACTTTCTGCCAGATCAGCAATCGTGCGACTTAATTTCAGCACACGATGATAGGCTCTTGCGCTCAACTGCATTCGTCTGACCGAAAGCTCCAGCAGTTGTTTTGCCTCTGGCGTAAGCTGACAGAACTTCTGGATTTCACCTGCTTTCATATCGGAATTTGCAAGCAGCCCCTTATGATCCGCAAAACGTGTATGCTGCTGTGATCGTGCCCGCTCCACCCGCTCTCGAATCGATCTTGAAGGCTCGCTGTGCTCCAGGCCCATCAATTTATCATAATCGACGCGCTGGACATCGACATGAATATCCATGCGATCCAATAACGGGCCGGAAAGTTTTGCCTGGTAGCGTGTAATCATGGTAGGTGTGCAGATACAGGGCTTCACCGGGTCGCCAAAATAACCGCATGGACATGGATTCATCGCCAATACGAGCAGGAAGTTTGCGGGAAAGGTCAATGTCCCATGCGCGCGGCTAATCGTCACAAGCTTATCTTCAATCGGCTGCCGCAGCACCTCCAGCGTCCGTACTGAAAATTCCACAGCTTCGTCCAGGAATAACACACCACGATGCGCCAGAGTAATTTCACCTGGACGCGGCACACTCCCCCCACCCACGAGTCCGGCCTGGCTGATGGTGTGATGTGGGGCACGGAAGGGCCGCAGACGCATCAAAGGCTGCCCACCGGAAAGCATATCCGTTACAGAATAAATACGGGTCACTTCCAGGGCTTCCTCCACAGTCAGACGCGGAAGAATACCCGGCATCGCCCGTGCCGCCAGTGATTTCCCTGCTCCAGGGGGACCGATTAGAATGACATTGTGATTTCCAGCAGCCGCAATTTCCAACGCCCGCTTTACATGCTCCTGTCCTTTCACATCAGCGAAATCCACCAGGGTATCGGGCAGTGGTGTCTGATCATCAAGCGGCAGAGGTGGGTTGACATGTGGCGAAATCGGGTTGAGATGGTAAAGATGCTCGACCAATTGCCCCAGGGTTTCTACAGGAATCACGGTGATTCCTGTCACCAGCGCCGCTTCGCCAGCCGTATCTGCGGGCACGTATACTGTTTCATAGCCTGCCTTGAAGGCCGTGAAGACCATTTCCATGACGTTAATGCTAGACTACGATCTATCACTCCGGCGATCCCCTCCCATTTCAACCTCATACTGCTCGACAGGCGTATCTGTTTCTTTAGATAAACCCTCAGTGAGATAAAGCCGAATCAGGTTTGAAATAGGCATATTCCTTGCCTTTGCAATCTTCTTCAAATCCTCATCCATTTTATCCGTAACTGTAAAAATCAGTCGTGGCATTTTCACACTTCCTTCACACTTATCAGTTGACATCAAGTGATATCATATGATATATTTATAAGTAGATAGCACTTGATAGCATATCACACAGTAAAGGAGCAATGCAAGATGCCCGCCCAAACTCGTGAACTTTACAAAGAAATGTACCGCCTCATTCGAGAACGCGAGTCAGCCCTTCATCGCCCGGAATGGTCTAGCCGCTACACTATCGTCCAGGCATTGGAAAACCACCCAATGTTGGGCCAGCTCGTCATGGCAGCAGAAATCAGCCGGATGAACTTTCGCCTGAGTGACAGCCTTCGCAACGGTATTAAGGCTCGCGCGTCAGTGGCGCAAGAACGTGGTAAACGCAGCGTCATCGCGTATGGCAGCGCAAGCGCTTTTTTCAAAAAGCAAAATGGCATGGTTGACTGCGACCCTCTTTGGCCTGAGCCACAGCCGGGTGACTATCTGTTACCGGAACAGCCAGAAGAAATTGAGGTAGGTGACGAGGTAGAGCTTTGCCTGTATGCCAAACTCTACGGCGGCAGCAAGGTTTACGCGGGCACGGCCAGAGGACAGGTTGTGACTATTTGGCAAGGTGCTCACGCAAACAAAATGCCGTATGGTGTGAGGTTTTTTCACACCTATATCGGCCAATGGTCGTTCGGTTGGTTTGAAGCTGAAACACTAACACTCATCAGCAAAAACGCAGCGATCTAAAAAGACCGCTGCGCCGGATCGAAAGCAAAGGCTGTGGAACTTTGGACGGTGACACAGCCCTCACTCAAAGGACAGTATACCATGAGTAATTCGACCCCTCTTCGTGCAGAGGATGCACTGTACGAAGAAACCCCCGCCATCACTGCGGCTAAGCAGCAAATGATGGTCAACTACCGCGCCATCGAAGCACAGGCCGCCAATGGCAGTCGCTTATCCCGGCAGTTGCTGGACATGCACCACAAGCTGTTGATCGCCACCACCAATCAGGACAAAGCCCAGGCAGCGACAGCTTTCATGCTGGCTTATGGGATGTACCAGAAGCTGGAAGGTCAGTCATGAACATCCTCGATATTCAGTTCATGCCCAAACTGACATTCGAAGGCAAGGTCACGTTCCTGGGCGAAAACAGCAAGCCTGCACAGCAGGCCGCGTACATTATCGCCCGGCAGTTACATCACACTCGTCGCTGGGATGGCAA
>JBGSXK010000315.1:0-9238 GCA_041751455.1 Anaerolineae bacterium | reverse complement strand
TCAGACCCGGAAACATAGACGACAATGCGCTTTTGCTGGATTGCCAGCTTTGCCATCGCCGCACACAGCATGGTTTTTCCTGTACCCGGCACCCCTGCCAGCAGCAACTTACGGAACGGCGCAAGCTTCAACTGACGGTAAATTTCCACCCCCTTCGTAAAGAAGGCTTCCATATCTTCCAGTAGTTCACCCTTCAGCTCATCCGGCAGAATCACATCCGACCAGTCTACAGTGGGGTCAAAGAAAGCATCTGTTCCACCAATGATGTATACATCACGGCGGCGGCGAATGCGAGGACGCACTGCCCGCGCACAAAGGGCTTCAAAAGCCGCCCATGTATCAAGCTTATCCTTCGGCAGCAGCGCAACGGCGGTTAAATCCTGCACGTCATCATCAAAATATGAGCTGGCATAAATCACTTCAAACGAGTCTTCGGCATCCACCGAAAACTTAAAGGCATAGGCCCCGGCGCTTGACATAAGCACTGCCGACTTCCCGCGGGAGCCATAATCGCTGATCGGCACAATCACCGGGCAGTCGAGAATATCACAGCCGTCATAACGGGCTTTGCCACGCAGTTTTCTGCCGGCTCTGATCTGGTTCTGGGCAATCATATTGCTGCATTCTGCTGATGCCCAGATGGTAATATATTCACGGCCAGGCCAGCGCTCTTGCCAGACCTCTGTCGCCCATTTAACCAGGCGTTCATATTGCATATCGCTGCCTCTATCCTTGTTGCGTTTAATACCAAGACTGGCATATACAGCTTTGGCTACCGATCTAGGGACAAATTGGGGACGCTTCTTCCCACGACGTTGCGGCATTTCTACCGAGTCCGGGTCCATTATAAAGCCTTCTGATTGTTTTTAAAGGGACTTGCATAATCGCAAACTTAAGCGCAAAATCTCTATATATCATAGCATGAAAGCGTTTATGCAAACTGTTTACACCACCCACCCCCGATATACTGAACACGATCTGCCCGGCCACCCTGAACATGCGGGACGTATACGTGCCGTGTGGCAGCGGTTGGAGGAAACTGATCTTGTGTCACATTTACAGGTTCTTACACCCGAACCTGTCCCGGTAGATTTAATTCACACCGTACATACCCAGGATTACACGAACATCTTACAGCGGATTTCCACTTCAAACCAGCGTCATGTGCGGCTCGATGCTGACACTTACGCCACCCCCACCTCCTATGAAATTGCGCGCCTGTCTGCCGGGGGGGTTGTCAGCGCAGTCGATGCTGTTCTAAGTGGAAAGGCTGCTAACGGGCTGGCCGCGGTGCGCCCGCCCGGTCATCACGCCATGCCCAATCATGGCATGGGTTTTTGTTTGCTGGGGAATATCGCTATTGCTGCGCGTCATGCGCAGCATGCCTATGGTCTTAAGCGCGTCATGATTGTCGATTTCGACGTTCATCATGGCAATGGTACACAGGCCATGTTCTACGATGACCCCTCTGTGCTGTTTATTTCTACCCACCAGTCCCCGTTTTATCCCGGCACTGGAACTCTACGAGAAAATGGAATGGGAGCTGGAACAGGTTACAACATCAACATCCCTTTAAGCGCCGGGCATGGTGACGAAAGTTACGCGATCATCTTTGAGGATATTATCTGGCCTGCGGCGGAGCGGTTTCAGCCACAGCTCATACTGGCATCGGCAGGTTTCGACGCACACTGGAACGACCCACTCGCGGGGATGCGCCTCAGCCTTACCGGATATGCGCATATCACACATCAGCTTGCTCAGATGGCGCAGGCTTTTTGCGAGGGACGAATTGTTTTCGTGATGGAAGGTGGTTACAATCTTGACATCCTAAGCCGGGGGATGGAGAACGTCGCCCATGCACTGCTGGACGATGGCATCATAGAAGACCCGTTTGGGAAAGTGCAGGGGCACGGCACCCAGGAAGTGAAGACAGTGCTGGCACAGGTGAAAAAGCTTCACAACCTGTAGAAGACTCGACTAGGAATCCAGTTCTGCTTCGCTCTCATCATCGCCGCCGATGTGGGATTTAAGACCGCGCATGACTGAAAGCACGATCCAGATGAGCAGCGTGGCAATAATCCCCAGAAACCACGCCCCGGCACCTACAGCCATGCCTATCCCGGCTGTCGCCCAGATACTTGCGGCAGTGGTAAGCCCTTTACGCTGGATAATTGTCCCCGCGCCCAAAAACCCAACCCCAGAGACAATCTGCGCCGCCACACGCCCTGCCTCTGTGCCTGGAAAAGCATGAATCGAGAGAATGGTTATCAGGCAGGCACCTACCCCCACCAGCATGTGGGTACGCAACCCAGCGGGTTGGCTTCGATGTTCTCGATCCAGTCCGATCAGCATACTCAGTACAGCCGCCAGCAGCAGCAAAATTGTAGTTTGGAATTGAGCCTCAAGAGACATCCAGCAAACTTTCATTCTCAAAATTTAATAACCGCAATTTTAACCTGTTTAACATTTATTTAAAGCAAGAACCCCACTAACGCAGGGTTCTTGCGGCCTCACCCTTTTAACTGATTTCCTGTATGCCCTTACGCAGCGTTTCAATCTGCTGCTGGTAATCTGTCAGCTTCGCCTGCTGGTTCGCATAACGCTGCGCCAGCACATCCAGACGGCTGAAGATTGGCGTAAGCACCTGCTTTCCATACTGCGTCAGGCGAGCACGCTCTTTTTGTGTCAGGTCTTGCAGCGCACCGTGATAAGTCTTTTCGACCTGATCAATGCGCTGGTTAAAATCACGCCGGGTATCTTCTGTAATTCGCCGATAATAGCGCCAGGCGGCATAACCACCAATGGCAGTAATCGGCGCAGCAATCAACACCGCAGGCAGCGCCAGTGCGGCTGCGCCTACCCCAATAAGCGGACCCGGCGTGCCCACTGTTGCCAGCAACGTAATAACAAGGCCAAAAATTGCCGCTCCCGACCATGCTGCAAAACCATTCATATTTGTTTCAAAAGTTTGCTGAATATCCCCAATAACTCTCCCAGTAGAGTAGGATTTTAGCTCTGCCTCCGCGATGCGAATGGCCTCTTGCAGACTCTCACGCTGCTCTGCATACACACCAGAGTCCAACCCACTGAGTTCCTGTTCCATCAGGTCCTGCAACTGATTCAAGCGGTCGATAATCCCACGCCAGTAGAGGCGGCTCTGGTCAATCACCGCATTGATGTAGCCGCTGGTGGCCTCGTTAATATCGCGCAGCGCCCGCCCGACGACAAGCTCCTGAAACTCGGCCTGAAGCGCGTCCCGGTGCGGCACCCTTCCCAGTTTGCGCAGTGAGAGATTGCTGTCAATAAATGCCATGCCACGCTGGCGAATACCCTCGAACACCCGGTCAATCTCAGCCCGCGCACTCACAAGCTGGCTGTCCAGCCCTACAGCCTGCTGTTCCAGTTCCTGCTGCACTTCGCGCACTTTGGCGGTATCAGCGGTCACCAGATCAGCTTTGCCCCTAATCATATCCTGATATCGCCGCACAACCTGTTGTGCCATATCAAGCTGCGCCAGCAGTTTTTGCCGGGCGGGCGGCGCTTCGCTAAAGACCCCACGAAAATGAGCTTTCACGGTGTCAATATTCCCACCGCCGGGCGCGGCGAGTGCTTCTTTGGCCGAAACCATAAAAATCAATGGTCGCAAATCCAGCAGTTCAGCCGCCTGCCGCTCGATAAAGCGCCGGACTTCATCCTGCTCTTTCGCTTCCAGCAGGTCAATCTGGTTGACCACCAGGATAATTTTCTTTCCGTAGCGCTGTGCCAGTTCCAGGTACAGCCGCTCGGTCTCGGCAAATGCGCGCTTGGCAGAAATGAGGAATACAACCAGATCACTGCGATGTAAAAATTCTTTAGCCGTAGTCTCGTGCTTTTGAAAAACCGATCCCGTACCGGGCGTATCGACGATGGCCACACCCGGTGCACCGGTATTCGGATGCATCCACTCACGGATACCATCTTCACGCAGCTTCGGCTTATAATTCGCTGTCTCACCGTATCGAATTAACTCAATCTGCTCAGTGGTGGGTGTAATGCCCATCGGCAGCAGCTTGTCCCCCAGCAGTGCGTTGACAAATGACGATTTGCCAGAGTTAAACTCGCCGATTACTGCCACCAGAAAAAACAGATCGCGCAGATCATAAGCAACATCCTGCAACCGCTGGCGATCTTCCTGCGTCTGGTCGCCCATCTCGCTTAAGGTCTCAGCAATATCGGTCAGCAGGCGCACCTCGGATTCTCGCAGCGCAGCCAGTGGGCCGTCTATCGTAACTATATGCATACGTCCTGGAAACCTCTCACACCTACCAGCCTGCCCTGCCGGGCAGACGCAAACTCAAAATCCTAAAATGCCGCGCTTACCCATTTTCGAGAGCGCAGCTTCGATACTGGTCATCTCTTGCTGTGCGTTGAGCAAATGCTTAAGCTGACCGGTCTGAATCGTCGTCTGTGCTTCGATCAGGCGTGTCAGTGGCGCGATGGCATCCTGACGCAACTGTATGCCGTAAGCCATCTGCTGATCTGCCGCCTGCCGCAGCGCTTCCACATAACGATGCTGTAACGTCTGCATCCGCTGGGTAAAAGTCGCCTCGACCAGTCGCCCGCGCAGCGGCACAAACGCCAGCCCCAGAAGCATCAGCCCCAACATAATCACAAAGACCAGTAAAGCTTGCTCCGGCGGCACGATTTGGCTCACAAAAACCCCCGCCACCACCAGAATTAATTCGTATACGACCAGATACATCAACGTGTTGCGCAGCATCCTGTCGAGCTTTTCGACCTCCAGCACACGCGCCTCATTTTCAATCGTTTCCAGCTCTGGGCGCACTTTTTGCAGGTAAGTTCGCTCATATTGCAGCGGAGCCTGCACCTTGCCAATTACTTTTTCACTGATGCCGGAAGGCAGGCTGACGATCTCTCGCTGTGCATATTTTACAAGATCGTCAATATCCTGAATATCCTTGCCTTCCAGCCGTGGCCCCAGCTTATCCACCAGCGTGGGCAGTTCAGTAATAGGAATAAACGCCTTGTGCTGCTGAAAAGAATCACCGATATAGGATTGTTTGCCTCGTCGGAACAACCCAGCTAAGCCTACCAGTTCGAGTATACCCCGCCACAGCGAAATAAATGAGCGCGAAAGGCTGAAGACATCCCGAATCGCTTCACTTCCATTCATCGCCGCGGCGCCGAACTTCCCGCTGATTTCGTCACTGATCTCGCGAACAATTTTTTCCTGTTCACGTTTTTGGGCAGCCAACTGCTGCTCAATATTATCCGAAATATTCTGATAATGATCGAGAATGGCCTGATTAGAGCGCACCGCTTCCAGGGCCATCTGGCTTACATTCTGCGTGATTTGCAGCGGCGTGCGCAGCTTCTGGCGCAAACGATCCACATCGCTCAGTTGCTCGTCAATGTAATTCTCAATCCGCTGTAATCCGCTGGACTGCCATGCTTCATGATCAAGTGTGCTATCCTGCCAGGCTGCCAGCCCCTGCCGGGCAGACATCATCCAGATCTCAGACTCCTGCCCCAACAGCGCTTTGCTTTGATCCTGCACATACTGGCGCACAGTTTCTGCTTCTTCTGGTGAAAGCAGGTCAGCCTGGTTAATGACGATAATCACCTTCTTGCCATAATCTTTCAGCGTTTGCAAATACTCCAGGTTACGAGCGGTCATCGCCTGCGTCGCCAGCATGACCAGCAGCACCACATCGCTACGGTGCAGAAATTTGCGCGTGGTTTCTTCGTGCTTCTGGAATACCGATTCAAGCCCCGGTGTATCTACGAAACTGACTTTTTTGAGCAGCGGCGAAGGATGAAACACAGTATCTACCTCGCCCCCTGTAGAAATCCGCTGCGCCTCATCACCCGAGCGCAGGATGCTGATACGATCTGTCGTGGGTACCACACCTACAGGAAGCAGATCGGGCTGGCCGAGCAGCGCATTAATCAGGCTGGATTTGCCAGAGCTAAATGGCCCTACAAACACCATCAGGTAAGGATGATCGGCATGAAAAAGCGCGTCCCGCACCTGGGCAATACGTTCCTCCGGCAGGTTATCCACCTTTGGTAGCACATCCAGCAAATCAGTCATCAATTCATATTCACGGCGGCGGATCGCTTCGTAATCCGTCGCCAGTTTTGTCTCAAGATTTTCCGCGACCAAATCATGGCTTCCTTATATAAAACTTATCCGTCATCAGCATACCGCGCCTTGCCACAAGGTACAATAGCTGACGATTTTTCTCAAACACAAATGCCATTACAATAAGAAGATGTGCCCGAAGGGGGAATCATGGCAACCGACGCACTCCAACAAAAAGAACAGGAATTAGCACTGATACTGGCACTTGACCAGGTGCGTGATTCTTTTGACGACGACGAAGACCCCGCAGCTATGTTTACAGCGATAACACATCTGCTGCACCAGCGCTTTGCCACAGAGGCCAGTGCCATTCTGCTGCTTGCAGAAGACCTCAGCAGCATTGAGCATTTAAGCTGCGAAGGTATTGAAGAAGAAGGGGCAATTGCGCTCTGCCAGCAGGCCATGCATAAGGCAGATTGGTCGTCCATAGATGCTACAGACTTCGCTTACACAGTAGGTGCACCCATCAAAATCAAAAGTGTCCTGCTGGGCGGGGTCATCGTGGCACGGCAAACACCATTTTCCGAGGATGAACTGGCTTTGCTGCACCTGGCCGAAAGCCAGATCGACTCGGCGGTAATCCAGGCACGCACAATCTGGAAGGTGATGCAGCGCAACCGTGAGCTGGAGGCCATCTACGAAATAGACCGCCTGCGTGATTACACGACCAGCGAGAATGATCTTATCAGCGGCTTCACCAGCGTATTGCTAAAATATTTTCACGCTGACCTGTGTATGATTATCCTTACCCATGCCGAAAGCGGTGAGATGATTGTGCGCGGTGTGGTGGACAAAAATGAGCTACCCTCTGTGACAGTGGAAACTATTGTCCAGGCCGCGAAAACACTGGAGCGGGCACAGGCGCTGCCCATGCCAGCAGGGCTTAGCGATCTGCACTTCCTGGGCGCACCGCTGGCTGTTGCTGGCACTCGTCTCGGCGCTGTGATTATCGGGCGCATTATGGAGTTTACACCTGGCGAGCAGCGTCTTCTGGGCGCGATGTGTTCACAGATGGACTCTGCGTTGGATCACAGCCGCCTCAACCAGCAGCTTGCTCAGCGTACCAGAGAGCTGGAGGTGATTTACCGCATTGACCAGATACGCGACCAGGAAAAAGATTTCGAATCAATGCTTCAAAAGGTCTTACAGGAATTGTGTCGTGTCATTTCCGGCGAAATGGGCTATATCATGCTCTACGATGAAAGCCAGGAAGAACACCTGCAACTTAAAGCCTCGACTATTGACGATCTACTTTCCTCAGCAGAGTCCTATAATACCATCCGCCGTTATTCCCGGCAGGCGCTTGAAAGCGGCCAACCCATCCATGCGAACCCGGATGACAGCCATATTCGCTCAATTATCGCTATTCCCCTGATTCTGGATGACCAGATCATCGGAGTATTTGGCGCAGTCAACCGCAGCACACGCGGCTTTACCCACGAGGACCGCCGCCTGCTCACAGCAATTACCAGCCAGGTGGACACCGCGATCTTCGAGCGACTGGAGCAGCGCCGGATGCGTAATCTTCTGAGTCGATCTGTAGACCCCAGGGTACTGGAACACCTGCTAGCACAACCAGACTCCGCCCGCCTACTTACTGGTGAGCGTGTGGTGCTGTCAGTATTGTTGGCCGATCTGCGCAATTCGACAGAATGGGCGGAACAGACCGAGCCAGAAGACTTGGTATCCAGTCTCAACCTGTTCCTCAGCAAGATGACTGAAGTCATTTTCAAACACAGTGGCACGCTGGATAAATTTGTAGGTGATCAGGTGATTGGACTATTTGGTACACCCCTCCAACTGGCCGATCACGCACGCCATGCCGCCCATGCGGCGTTGGAAATGCAGGCTGTCCATGCCGAACTGCAAAAGGAACTTCATGACACTACAGGCCGTCAGGTGCCACCAATGGGTATTGCAATCTGTTCCGGTGAGGTGATCGCTGGAGAAATAGGCCCATCTATTCGTACTGATTTCACAGCAGTGGGCCGGGTGATGAATCTTTGTGCCCGGTTGTGCAGTGCCGCCCATGCCGGTCAGATTCTCATCAGCGCGCCCACACGTGAACTGCTCGAACCACAATGTGTAGTACACCTGCACGAAACACTCATGCTTAAAGGTATTAAAAACCCGCCGCAAGTCTTTGAACTTGTCGCCATGAAAGAGTAGCAGCACCTATGCTCAATGCATCCATTCACTACGAGAATGATACGCTGTACTGTGATTCTGTACCCGTGCACGACATCGTCACTCAGGTAGGTACGCCTGTCTATATTTACAGTCTGCACCGCGCGCTCGGTAATCTGGAACGTATCTGCGCCGCTTTTCGTGCGCTGAACCCACACATCCATTATAGCGCTAAAGCCAACGCTAACCTTGCCATTCTGAGAACCTTAGTAGAGGCAGGAGCAGGCATTGACACTGTGAGCGCGGGAGAGATTTACAAAGCCCTGCAAGCGGGCGCATCACCCGAAAATATTGTATTTGCAGGAGTAGGCAAAACATCCGCAGAACTTGATTATGCAGTAGCGCAGGGTGTGGGGTGGTTTAATGTCGAAAACATTACTGAATGCAGGCTGATTAACGATCTCGTGGCCACAGCAGGTCGCCCTCCAGTACGCATTGCTTTACGCCTGAACCCACAGGTGACTGCGGATACGCACCCTTACATCGCTACCGGGCACGGCGGCGCGAAATTCGGCCTCACGGCAAACACGATCATGGATTTACTGAAGCAGCAGGCCGATTATCCTCATCTGGATTTCGCTGGTATTCATCTGCATATCGGCAGTCAGCTTCATGATACTGCTGCCACGCGGCAGGCAGTGCAGGCGGCACTGGATTTGATCGCGCCTTATCCCAATATGCGTACTCTGAACATCGGCGGTGGGCTGCCCGTGGCGTATTCTGCGGATGAACGCATTCCCGATTGGGCGGAATTCGCAGGGGCGCTTGAACCGCTGCTGCGTGGCTATAACGTGATACTCGAACCAGGGCGCTCGGTTATCGCCGATGCCGGGCTGCTGATCACCAACATTCTTTACGTGAAAAAGCAGGCTGGAGAAAGCTTCTACATCACTGATAGCAGCATGG
>JBGSXK010000314.1:0-9186 GCA_041751455.1 Anaerolineae bacterium | reverse complement strand
GCTGGGCCTGGTGCTGATCGGTATTCGCATGTCGCTGTTCGGTATCCCTGTGCTGGATATTCCCATCACGCTTTTCTGGATTGTGGCCATCACCAATGCGGCCAACTTCATGGATAATATGGACGGCCTCACCGCCGGGATGAGTGCAGTCGCGGGGTTCTTCTTCATGCTTATCGCGCTCACACAGGGTTTGAGCCTTGTCAGCATTTTAGCGGCGGCGGTGTTAGGCAGTGCGTTAGGCTTCCTCGTCTACAACTTCAATCCCTCCAGCACCTTTATGGGCGATATGGGAGCGCTGCCGTTGGGGTTTATCCTGGCGCTGCTGGCGATCAAGCTGGAATTTGACCAGCCGCTTTCGGTGCAGTGGGTGGTGCCGGTGTTCGTGCTGGCGCTGCCCGTGTTCGATATTAACCTCGTGGTGTTGACGCGGCTGATGGAAGGCCGTTCACCCGGCGAAGCGGGCAAGGATCACACCTCACACCGTCTGATGAGCCTGGGTTTTAGTCAGCGGCAGACACTGCTGCTGCTGGCGCTGGCTGCCGGGGTATTTGGCCTGCTCGCGCTGCTGGTCAGCGCCGCGCCGCCGGACATCGCGCTGCGTTTGGCGGCTCTGGGTCTGGCGCTGCTGGTTGGCCTGTTCGCGTTTATGATCTGGGTGCGCCAGCGTGATCAGAAATCGTAGAGATATGCGGTGAGCGTGTTCCTGTCCTGCGTCCTGGCCGCGATTAACAAATGAGGAAAGAATGATCGAAACATACGTCGTCACCGGGGGCGCAGGCTTCATCGGGTCGCACCTGGTCGAGCGGCTGTTACAGGAGGGGCAGCAGGTGCGCGTGGTGGATAATCTCTCCACCGGCAAACAGGAAAATCTGGCGCATCTTTCCGGCTATGAATTTTATCAGGTCAGCATTACCGATAAACCTGCGCTGGAAAAAGCCTTCGCCGGCGCGGATTATGTGCTGCATCAGGCCGCCCTTCCCTCGGTGCCGCGCAGCGTGGAAGACCCGCTGGAAACCCATGAGCAGTGCGTGACAGGCACGCTGAATGTGCTGCTGGCCGCGCGCGATGCTGGGGTCAGGCGGGTGATTTATGCCGCGTCATCCTCGGCCTATGGTGATGTGGACGGGAATGCTAAGGTGGAAACGCTGCCGCCCAGCCCCATCTCACCCTATGGCGTGGCGAAACTGGCCGGGGAATATTACTGTCAGGTTTTTACCCGTGTTTATGGGCTGGAAACTGTTTGCCTGCGTTATTTCAACGTCTTTGGGCCGCGCCAGGACCCTGCCTCGAAGTATGCCGCCGTGATCCCGCTGTTTATTACCGCCATGATTGACGACCAGCGCCCGGTGATCTACGGGGACGGCCACCAGTCGCGCGATTTCACCTACATAGATAACGTGGTGCATGGTAATCTGTTGGCCGCCAAAGCGCCCCCTGTCGCTGCCGGGCAGACGATGAACATGGCCACCGGCGGCCATACCTCCCTGCTGCAACTGGTGAGCAATCTCAACCGGATGCTGGGGGCCGACTTGCCGCCTATTCATGCCCCGGAGCGTCCGGGCGATATTAAACATTCCAGCGCCTCGATTGAAAAGGCGCGCCAGTTGTTGGGCTATGCGCCCATTGTGGATTTTGATACAGGTCTCCGCCGCACACTGGATTGGTATCTCGGAAAAAGTTGAGCTTATGCGTGTAATTCACCTCATCAAAGTGACGGCTGTCGCCGGGGCAGAGACACATCTGCTGACGCTGCTGCCCGGCCTGCGTGCCCAGGGGATTGATGCGCGCCTGCTGGTGCTGGTCGAGCCGGGGAAGCCGATGCAGGACTTTCTCCAACTGGCGGCGGAGCATGATATTCCGGCAGAAAGCAGGGTCATCCGGCGCGATTTTGCCCCGTACCTTGTGCCGCACCTGCGTGATTATTTCCGCGCGCAGGCACCCCGCATTGTACATACCCACCTCCAGCATGCCGATCTGTACGGCATCCCGGCGGCACGCTGGGCGCGTGTCCCGGCCATCATCACCACCCGCCACAACGAAAACACTTTTCGCCGCCGCCTGCCGCTGCGGCTGATGAACAGGACTTTGTGGCGTATGGTAAAAGCCGGCATCGCCATTTCGGACTCGGTACGACGTTTTGCGGTAGAAGTCGAGCGTGCCCCCCTGCACAAAGTCCATACCATTTATTATGGTCTCCCGCCCGACCCAACCCGTGCCGCGCAGCGTCTGGCACTCCGCGCCGCCTACCGCCAGGAATTGAGCCTCACGCCGGACGCTCCCGTGATCGGCATGGCCTCAAGGCTGGTGGAGCAGAAGGGTATCAGTGATGGCCTGCGTGCCTTCGAGCAGATTACGGCCCGCTTCCCGGAGGCGCGGCTGGTGATCGCCGGGGACGGCCCGCTGCGCAGGAAACTGGAACAGGAGACACGGCCTTTCGCCGGGCAGGTGCGTTTTGTCGGCTGGCGCGACGATGTGCCGCTGTTGATGGCCGCTTTCGATGTATTCCTGATGCCTAGCCTCTGGGAAGGTTTCGGACTGGTGGCGCTGGAAGCGATGGCGCAGCGAGTCCCTGTGATCGCCAGTGCCGTAAGTTCACTGCCAGAGATTATCGTCTCTGGCGAAACCGGGCTGCTCGTCCCCCCGCGTGATGTGGCCGCCCTGGCTGAGGCGCTGACGCTGCTGCTCAGTGATCGCGCGCTGGCACAGCATATGGGCCTGATGGGTGAAGACCGTCTGGAAACCCACTTCAGCGCTGCCCGTATGATCGACCAGACGGCGCGCCTCTACAGCGCCCTGGGCTGAGTGCTGTGGTAAAATCCATACACGGTTTTCTATAGGGCTATACGGGACAGGTGACAGGCATCTCGCCCGGCAGCAATGGCACAAAGCAGGGTCTGCATTATGACTGTACAAAAACAACTTTTGACTGCTGAGGATTTTGAGCGCTTCACCGGGCAGCCTGCGCAGATTGTGACGGTTATGCTGGGCGGCGGCGTGGTGCTGCCCGGTTGTAAACTGGCTTTAAAAACTGTTTTTAGCGAACCCCAAGGATAATATTGATGCCTCGCAGTACCCCCGCACTGCAACAGGCGCTCTATGTGCGCGATGTCATCCAGCAGGAAACCCCGCGTACTACCGCCCCCATGCTGGCCGCGTTTTTTAAAACACTGCTCATCATCATGATGGTATTCGTGGGCGGGCTGGTACTCAGCGGCTATGTCCGGTTGTACCTGTTTGATCAGTTTCAGGATGAAGGCCTCAACACTCTGACAGCGATTTCGACCTCGCTGCTCACCCTGACACTCACCTACTGGGCATCCAGATGGGCCGAAAGGCGCTTTCAGGGCTGGTACAAACTGCGTCAGGGCATTGCGCTGGTGGGCAGGGTGCGCGCGCTGGATGCCGCCATCGAAGCCGTGGAGCAGGATAACCCTGCTGCCGACGACGCAGCGCTGGAAGCCAGGACGCAGGCCGCCTGGGACACTTACACACATTTTGTGAACACTTTGAATCAGGCTTCTTCCTGAGGGCCGGGGGACAGGTGGTGTGATGAGGAATAAGTTGAACTCCCTGGTTACAGTGGCCGGCATACAATTGATGCTTATTGTCATCATACCTTTAATGCCATGAACCACTGAAAGGCTGTCTGCTGTGCCGCGTTTGCTCTTTCTGGTCAATATTCCGCGCTTCTTCGTCTCACACCGTCTGCCGCTGGCGCTGGCCGCGCGTGAGGCGGGTTATGATGTGCATGTCGCCACGTCGGCAGGCGATGCTGACAATGTCGCGCGCATCATGCAGGCTGGCTTTCCCTTTCACCCGCTGCCCCTCAGTCAGCATGGGACGAATCCACGCGGTGAAGTGGCCGCGCTGCGCGCCATCCACCGCCTGTACGGGCAGCTTCAGCCGGATATCGTGCATCATGTGACCATCAAAGCCGTTCTTTACGGCGGTCTGGTCGCGCGGCAGACCCGTGTTCCGGCCGTGGTGAATGCGCTGAGCGGCCTGGGCTATGTGTTTACCGCGCAGGGCGGCAGGGCGCTCCTGCTGCGGGGTGGCGCACAGATGGCGTACCGGGTCGCCCTCAGTCACCCTAACGCCTGTACCCTCTTTCAGAACCCCGACGATCAGGCGCTGTTTGTCCAGCACCGGCTGGTAAACCGGGCGCGAACGATGGTCATCAAAGGATCGGGTGTGGCGATGGAGGTGTTCCAGCCACAGCCAGAGACAGAGGGAAGACCTGTGGTGCTGTTCGCCGGGCGTTTGCTGTGGCAGAAAGGCGTGGGCGATTTCGCAGAGGCGGCACGGCGCTTGCAGGCCGAGGGGGTACAGGCGCGTTTTGTCGTCGTCGGTTACAGCGAACCGAGCAGCCCGGCTGCTGTCCCGCCACAGACTTTACAGCAGTGGCAGGATGAAGGCGTGATCGAGTGGTGGGGGCAGCGTGATGATATGCCCCAGGTCTTTGCTCAGGCACACATCGTTTGTCTGCCCTCGTTCTATGGCGAGGGTGTGCCCAGGGTGCTCATCGAGGCCGCGGCCTGTGGTCGTCCCATCATCACCACCGACACCCCCGGCTGCCGCGAAATCGTGCGCCACGAGCAGAACGGCCTGCTCACCCCACCACACGATACGACGGCCTTATGTGCCGCGCTCAAACGCCTGATCGAAGACGCCGCCCTGCGTCACAACCTGGGCGCACAGGGCCGCAGGATTGCCGAGGCGGAGTTCTCGTTGGAACACGTCACCGGGGAAACCCTGGCGCTCTATACCCGGCTGCTCGCCTCAGCTCAGGAGCGCCAGCAGTGAACAACGCCCCAATTCGCATTCTCTACATTGTGACCCGGCTGAATGTCGGCAGCCCCGCCATGCACGCCACGCTGCTGGCGGAGAAGTTCACCTCGCCGGATTATAAAAGCCTGTTGGTCTGCGGCCTGCATGAGCCGGACGCGGGCGATATGGGTTATTTTGCCGAGGCGCATGGGGTGCACCCGGTCTATATCCCCGAACTGGGGCGCGCGCTCGACCTCGTCACTACGGTGCGCACCATCCATAAGCTCTATCGGCTCATGCGGGAGTACCAGCCGGATATTGTTCATACCCATCTGGCAAAGGCAGGCTTTATGGGGCGGCTGGCGGCGCGGCTGGCGGGCGTACCCGTTATCGTGCACACCTTCCATACCCATGCCTTTAAAAAGCACTTCCAACCTCTTACCACCTACTTCTTTATCCTGATAGAGCGTTTCGTCGCCCGCTTCACCGATGCCATCATCACACTGACCCAAAGTCTGCGCCACGAACTGGCGGAGACGTATTACATCACCCGCAAAGGGCGCATGACCATTCTGCCGCTGGGCCTCGATCTGTCGGCGCTGGCCGCCACACCACGTCATCAGGATCGTTTTCGGCAGGCCTGGAGTATCGCACCGGATACGCCGCTGGTCGGGCTGGTGGGTCGCTTGACCCCTGTGAAAGCCCCGCTGCGCTTCCTGGAGGCCGCCGCACAGGTGCGCCAGCGTTTGCCGGGCTGTCATTTTGTGCTGGTGGGCGAAGGTGAACTGAGCGCGCAGGTGGATGTCCGTATTCATGAATTGGGGCTGGCTGGCGCGGTGACGCGCACAGGCTGGCTGCCGCTGGAGGAATTGACCGGCTTCTACAGCGACCTGGATGTGCTGGTCAACAGCAGCAGCAGCGAGGGCACCCCTACCACCATCATTGAAGCACTGGCGGCAGGGTGCCCGGTAGTGGCGGCGGCGGTCGGTGGCGTGCCCGATCTGCTCGATCATGGCCGTTTGGGGCTGCTGGTGGTGCCGGAGGACATCGACTCACTGGCCGACGCGATTATTCTGGCCCTGCGCAGCCCGCAGGATACCACTGCCGCCCGCAAGATAATGCTCAGCCGTTATGGTATTGACCGCCTGGTCAGCGATCTGGACAGCCTCTATCGCGGCTTGCTGGCGAAAAAAGGCTATGCCCGCCGTGACGCAGTTAAAGGCGATTCTTGACCTGCTGGGCGATGTAATGTGCCAGGGTCATAATTGTCAGCATAGGGTTGACCCCGGCGGCGGTGGGCAGCACGCTCCCATCAGCCACGAACAGATTTTTGACCTCGTAGGTTTCACCCTCCGGTGTGAGCGCACCCAGCGCGCTGCTGCCGCCAATGCGACAGGTAGACATCTGGTGAGCGCTGAACAGCGCAATATCATTGGTAGGGTGCCCGGCAGAAACCACGGCCTGCACAAAGTCCTCAAAATCGCCCCGAAAGCCATCTCCATAGCCGCCGAGCCGCTGGTGCGGGCCGTAGATAACTTCTGCCCCCGCCGCCCGGTGAATTTTCAGCGCCTCAGCCACACCGCGCAGGCTGTGTCGGCCATCATAAGGATGCAGCCTGTAATGAATTTTCGGCTCGCCCTTTTGCCCCACCGTCACCCGCCCGCCATAGGCATCGCGTGTGAGGACGATGATATTGGCGTAATAGGAAAGCTGCTGCATATTGCGTTTATGGTCTTCACCAGAGCGCCACAGGAAGACCTGCGCCGCCATGCCGGGGTGCATAGGCGCGGTTTCCAGCCACACACCATACCCACGCCCATCCAGATTGGCGAACTGCTGCGAGACGCGCGTCATAGGTGCGCCCTGCCAGCCCCACACCGGCTCGGTAAAGCGGCTGTAGATGGCCGTGGTGGGGTGCAGGTGCAGGTTCGCGCCGATATGGGCATTCCCCAGCCCGGAGCGCAGCAGGATCACAGGGGAATGCAGCGCCCCTGCGGCCACCACCACCGCCCGCGCCTGCACCGTGACCGGAACACGGGTGCCATCAGCCTGGCAGATGGTTAGCTCCGCGCCATAGACCACACCGCTGCGGTGCAGCACCCGCTCCACCCGTGCCCGCACCAGGATGCGCGCCCCACGCTCATGGGCATCCTGTAAATAAGTTCTGAACGTACTCTGCTTCGCGCCAAACGGACACCCATAATTGCAAAAGCCGCAGTCTTCGCAGCCCTGCACATTACGCGGAATCACCGTCACCTCATAGCCCAGCTTTTTACAGCCGGCTTCCAGCGCGATATTCTGCGCGTTAGGCTTGCTTTCGTCGCTGTTGACATGAATGCGCTGCATAATAGCCGCAAGGCTGTGCTGGTAATCATCGCTTGTGGCGGCGCTGAACCCATAATCCTGTGCCCACTCTTGCAGTGTATGTGCCGGAGTGCGCAGCGAGGCCGACCAGTTGACAACTGTGCCCCCGCCCAGTGTGCTGCCCGCCAGAATACTGATCCCCAGGTCAGTGCTGGTAACAACCCCCCGGTTCTCGTATAAGCGTTCCGTGCCGGACATTTCATGGCCATCAAAATCCGCTTCGTTGTAATAGCCACCTTTTTCAGCCACTATCACATCCAGCCCGGCGGCAGTCAGTTCGCCCGCCATCACACCACCCCCCGCGCCAGAGCCGATAATCAGCACATCGGTATACAGCGTGGTGGGGGTGGGAATTTCCAGTGGTTGTATAGGCAGCGGCGCGGCATCCGCCCCGCCCGGTGGCCCGCCGTAACCGATTTCCGCCCATACCGGGTTAGGCTGGTCATCCGGCATGGTGGCATAACATATCGCCAGCCCCAGCCGCTTGATCGCCTGAAAGCCTTTACGCATGAATGCGTGCGAGCTGCTCCCCCAGGCCAGCAGCAGCGCGGCGCGTTCTTCCGGGTTCAACCGCGAGAAGGGCTGCCGGTGCCCCGTGAGCAGACGGTTAAGCAGGCCGCTTTCGATGGACTGCAAAAACAGGCGGATCTCGCGCAATTTCGTGTCGTCGCACACCTGATAAATCACTGTTTCAAACTGCTCCGCCACCGCCAGGTCACTGGCTTTAAGTGTGGCCAACCGTGTTTTCAGTCCATCCTCCGCAGGCAGCGCGGGGATCAAAGTGTCCAGCAGCAGCGCCAGCGTATGTCTTTCGCGGGCAGTCAGCATAAGGCGATTCCTTGATAACCACTCAGGTAATCAGATTATACAGACAAGCAGCGTGTTTATAGGGTTTGCATTTCCGTTATGATTTGGTTTGATTCGCGTCAGATTAACCGCCCCGCCTAGAGCAAAACTAACCACATCACCCATTTAGAAAATATCATTTGGTTCTAATATATGCAGGATATGCTTTTTATGCTTGTAAACCTGGAGGGAACAGGATGATGCGGTTAAAGGCTTTCCCAGCGATTTTGGCGGTGGCATTGGCAGCGCTGCTGACGGTGATCGTGCCGCTGGCAGAAGCGCAGGACATTAATTTTGAGTGGCTGCGCTGGGATGACAACATCACAGTTGATCCCAACCAGAACACACTCGACATCACCGAAACACAGGAATTTAATATCACCAGCGGCACTGTGCGCCGGGGGTCGCGCACATGGACCAGCCCGGTGCAGGTGAATCAGGTCTTTTACGTTCCGCAGGGCGGCCAGCCCACCGAACTCACACCCGGTGCGGGCGAACAGCCGGGCACCTATGTGTTTGAACAGTCGGGCAGCGAAAGCGCCTTGACCTATTATCTGCCACAGCCCGCGCAGGCGGGCGAACGCTTTGTCATCCAGATCAATTACACCACTCCAATTGCCATCTCCGGCATTGTGGATTGGATCGTCATTCCCGCTGGCCATGCCTTTCCGGTACAAAGCAGCACAGTTACAGTCAACTTCCCGGCAGGCGAAGCGCCCGCGGCGGGTTTGGCGCGGGTGGTTTCTGGTAATGGCACGGTGGAAGCGCAGGGCAACAGCATTGTATTTCGCTCTACGGGTGCGATAGCGTCGGATGAGATGTTTGAGATTCAACTCCCCTTTGGCGCGGGTGCGGGCGAAGCAGCAGGCGGCACCGGGAACACGATACAGGCTACGGTGCCCCCACAGGCCGAGCCCGGCCTGATCCCCAACCCGGTGGCAGACTCCAATCCGTTAGGCGGCCTGGGAATTGACCCCAGTATGCTGTGTGTGATTTTATGCGTGGTAGGGCTGCTGATGTTGTTTGGTGGCGGCAGGCTGCTGGGCGGCTTAGGCGGCCTGTTAGGTGGGCTGGGCGGTTTAGGGGGCGCACCGGGCAGATCACAGCCGGGCGGCGGCCTTTTCCCCACGCCGCGCCGCAATGTGCCTCCGCGCACCAGTGGCGGTTCACCGCCCCCCGCTCCCTCTCGTGGCTTCCGGCGCAGTGGCA
>JBGSXK010000313.1:0-4827 GCA_041751455.1 Anaerolineae bacterium | reverse complement strand
CAGCAGCGCGTCGGCCCGCTCTGTTTGCGCGGTGCCCATCGCCAGCCGTGCCTGTCCGGTCAGCGCGCCGATGATGACTTCGACATCCCCAGAGGCGCGCCCCTCTGCCAGGACATCATCATAAAGCTGCGCCGCCTCATCGCTGCGTGTGCGCTTCCACAGGGCATAGGCCATATTCAGCTTGATGATCGACTGCCAGTGTCGGTCATCAAGTTGTGGCAGCAGCGCAAACGCCTGTTCATGATAGCTCCATGCGGCGGCCTCGTGGCCAAGCTGGTCATGCGCCTGCCCCAGATTACTCGTCTGCACCGCCACTTGCAGCTCATTCCCCTGCTGATGGCTCATACGCAGGGCATATTCCAGCACGGTAATGGCCTGGTTGGCGCGCCCTGTCGCCAGTAAAAACCAGCCGAAATTACCCCGCCGCACCGCCTCGGCAGCACGATCCCCCAGGCGGCTGGCAATCGTCACCGCCTCATTAAAGAAAGCCTCTGCCGACTCAATTTCCCCCAGATCCGCATAAGCCACCGCCGCGTTCGACACCACCAGCCCCCGTGTAGACCAGTCATCGACCGAATTGAGCGTGATAAGCGCCTGCTCATATTCCCTGGTAGCGCGCTGCCCCTGTCCCAAAAATTTGCGCGCCGCGCCTATATCACAGCGCAGCCGGGCTACCTCGGCATGTTGGCCTTCATCGCTGTAAATCAGCAGCGCCGCGTTCCACTCGTCAATCGCCGCCTGCATTTCCCGCCGTTGCAGATGCAGCAGCCCCAGTTCAACGCGCGTCTGCCCCTGTTCCAGCGGCACATCCAGCCGCTGTGCCAGTTCCGCCGCCTGCTGATAAGTCGTCACGGCCTGCTCGTCATCAGCAGCATCAGCCTGTGCCGCGGCCAGGCTGCGCAGAATTTCGATATGCAGGCTGCTTTCGCCCGCACCATTAAGCTCCTGGAAATGCTGCGCCGCGCTTTGCAGATAACCAATGGCTTTTACGCTGTTGCCACTCGCCCGCAGTGCCATACCCAACGCGCCTTCAGCCTGCGCCAGCAGCCATGAATCCGCCCCCTCAGCAGCCTCACTCACCGCCTGCCCGGCATATTCCAGCGCTTTCTCGGTCTGCCCCAGGTGCAGATAAACCCGGCTCAGGCTGGCGCGGGCAGCCGCGCGCAGCAGATCGCTGCCACCCGCCGCGAACAGAACCAGCGCGCGCAAATAATGTTTTTGCGCTTCATCAAAACGCTGTTTGTTCAGCGCGCGCTCGCCCAATGCCAGCGACCAGCGCCGCTCGAAACTGCGATGGTTGGTCTGCTCGGCCAGCCGCAGCGCGCGGTAGAGCAGGCGCTCGCCATCGCTTTCCTGCCCGGTCAGGATCAGCGCCTCGCCCAGACGACCCACAAAATAACTGCTCAGTTCCAGGTCATCACTCAGGTTCAGGCGCGGCACGGCCTCGCGCAGCAGATGCACCGCATAACTGGCGTTATCTTCGTACAGGTACGTATCCGCCAGATATCCCAGCGCGCGCGCTTCCCCGTTGGGGATATGCCCCGCCCGTGCTACCTTGAGTGCCTGCTCGTAATACGCCCGTGCTTCGCCCCGCTCGCCCTGTGCCCAGGCCAGGTTGCCCAGCAGACACAGCGCATAAACCATGTGCGTGCGATGCCCCGTATTTTGTGCATCGCGGCGCAGGCTCAGCAGCAGATGTTCAGCGGTAGACCATTCCTGCTGCTGGATGTAAATTTCGGCACGATGGAGGTTCAGCATCGCACTGGCCGTCAGGTTGCGCGCGGCTTCGGCACGGGCGAGGGCTTGATCATAAAGGGGGAGGGCAACTGTATAATTCTCAGCGCGTCGGGCGCGTTGGGCAGCGCTTATCAGTTCACGTAACGCTTTATCTTCCGTCTGGCGTGGCCGCAGCACCTTGCTCAACCCCAGCCACCGCCGTATTTGATTGACCAACTTCATCCGGTATTGTCCGTCAGCTTTCTCACATTTTGTAGCTTAACCTGTTTAACGTCTGAACGCAAAACGGGTTGCGTTTTCTGCAACCCGTTTTGAACACTTCGCCCAAATCAGGCCGCGATCAGGGATAAAATCCGCGCACCTGAAGCGCACCCGCCACCCGCTTGATAGCGGTCATTTGCGCGGCCATGCGCATATCCACGTGATAACGCTCGGCGTTAGACTGCGTTTCGTCATAGGCACGCACCAGAATACGCTGTAGCTGACGGAAAACTTCATCTTTATCCCACGAGAACGCCTGTAGATCCTGCACCCATTCAAAATAAGATACGATCACGCCGCCGCTGTTGGCCAGGATATCCGGCACCACCAGCACCCCCATATCATTAAGGATATCATCGGCTTCCGGTGTAGTGGGGCCGTTTGCCCCTTCTACCACCAGCCGCGCTCTGATCTGGGCAGCATTCTCTTCGTTGATCTGGTTTTCCATCGCCGCCGGGATGAGTACCTCGCAGGGCAGGGTGAGCAGTTCATTGTTGGTGATGTTCTCCCCGCCTGCAAAATTGGCGACGGAGCCTGTCGTCTGCACATGATCCAGCAGGTTAGGGATGTCCAGCCCGTTGGGGTTATAAATACCCCCGCCCACATCACTGACAGCCACCACCGTAAAGCCCATCTCATAGGCATAAATCGCCGCGTGAGAGCCGACATTGCCAAAACCCTGAATCGCCAGCGTCGTGCTGCTGCGGCTGGAAATATTAATCTGCTTGAGCGCTTCCATCATCGCAATAATGACCCCGCGTCCCGTCGCCTCAATGCGTCCCTCGCTGCCGCCGATAATAAGGGGCTTGCCGGTGACGATAGCCGGGACAGAATAACCGACGGTCATGCTGTAAGTATCCATCATCCAGGCCATAATCTGGGGATTGGTGCCCATATCAGGTGCTGGAATATCGGAATGTGGACTGATGAGGGGGATAAGTTCTGAGGCATAACGCCGGGTGAGGTTTTCCAGTTCGCGGGTGCTCAGCGTCTTCGGGTCTACAACCACGCCGCCCTTAGCGCCGCCGTAGGGGATATTGACCAGCGCACATTTCCAGGTCATCCACATCGCCAGCGCGCGCACTTCGTCCAGCGTGACACTGGTGCTGTATCGCACCCCGCCTTTCGATGGCCCCAGGATCGTGCTGTGGTGGACACGATACCCCGTGAACATCTCCATCCGCCCATCATCCCGCCGGACAGGGAAGTTTACCGTAAACTCGCGCCGGGGATAGCGCATAAATTCAATTAAATCATCACTGATATCAAGGTCATGGGTTGCGCGGTTATACTGCTCTAGGGCAGTGTGATAGGCGCTGTGTGTATGAGGTTCAAGACGGGTGTTCATCAGGGCGACGACCATTGGCCGTTTTCTCCTTTGCCAGCCTAACCTGGCCTTTTTAAAACTAAATGAACGATCTGTCAGCAGTATATAACAATTGCTGGTTCTATAAAATAGATTTTTCCTTACAGTTAGATAAAAAGTATGAAAAAATCCTTTCAGAATTGGGCGATATGCACAATATAGTAACCCAAAAGGATAATCTGAACAATAGCCATCTGGCCTGCGCTGGACACACCTGTAAAAGGGCCAGTACAATTTACCTACATAAACTTTAAGTTTGCTTCCACGAATCGGATTACACTAGAACTATGCCAGAATTACCGGAAGTAGAAACTGTGGTGAGGGGACTGCATACCCCGTTGATCGGGCGTACAGTGCAAAGCATGTGGTATGACTGGGCCAATACCATCCACAGCCCGGACACAGCGGAGTTTGCCGCGCGTATCACCGGGCAGACCTTCCGCGCCATCCAGCGCCGCGCCAAGTACATCCTTTGTAGGCTGGATACCGAAACGCTGGTGATCCACCTGAAGATGACCGGACGCTTATATGTGGTGGACGACGATACACGCACCGATGCGGACAGGTGGGTACACTTCCGCCTGCAACTGGACGCGGGCAAACAGCTTCGCTTCTCAGACCCGCGCAAGTTCGGCAAGGTCTATCTCACCGACGACCTCGAAACATTCACGCGCAGGCTGGGGCCAGAGCCGCTGGCGGACACCTTTACCATCGCCGCCTTCCGCGAACGGCTGGCAGGCCGTCAAAGGGTCATCAAAGCCCTGCTGCTCGATCAGGAATTTATCGCCGGGGTGGGCAATATCTACGCCGATGAAGCCCTGCACCGCGCCGGTATTCACCCGCTGCGCGGTTCGCACACACTCACCAGCGACGAAATCACCCGGCTGTACGAGGGAGTGCGCGCGGCGCTCCATGCAGGCATCGACTACGAAGGCGCGAGCATTAGCTGGTATCGCAAGCCGGACGGTACTGCCGGCGAATCACAGAAGCATTTTTATGTCTACGGGCGCACGGGCGAAGCCTGTGCCTGCTGTGGCTGTCCAATCGACAAAATTCGCGTGGCACAGCGCGGGACGCATTTCTGCCCGGTGTGCCAGCCTGCTGACCGGTTAGAAGATTCTGGGGGGCATTATGGGGCCTGATTTCGAGCAGTTTTTCCGGCAGATACCAGCTTTTCCGATTGTTTTATTATGCGGCTCCGGTATTTTGCTGATGTTCTCGATCTTTTTCATCATCCGTGCGCGCATCATCAAGGCACAGGATCAGACGATATTACCGGGAACGATGCCTGCCGCTTCTTCTTCGTACAACTACAACCCGCCTTCCAGCTTCGCCAGCACGAGCGACCTGCCCGACCTCGACCTGCTGGTCGATATGCCATCCCCCACGCCGCCTTCACCTGCCACACCCCCCGCCCGCCCGCCGCGCAAGGGAACCTATACCCTCCGGCTGGAGGACGGCGG
>JBGSXK010000312.1:0-4795 GCA_041751455.1 Anaerolineae bacterium | reverse complement strand
CAAATTCCACAGGCAGCCGCCCCAGGTGGACAATATCCTGGTTTTTGAGCGGATAGACTTTCTCTGGCACCAGCTTTGCGCCATTCAGCAGTGTGCCATTCCCGCTGTTAAGATCCATGATGCTGAGCTGGTCTTTCTCGGCCTTCAGCTCCAGATGGCGACGAGAGACACCATAGTCTGCCGCCTGATAAATGGTCAGATCCACATCGGGCGGCCCGGCGATGCCCACATCTGCCCTGCCAAGCACCAGGCGATCATCCACCCGCAGCTTAAGCGGTGGGTTAATATATTCCCCACGCAGTTCAATTACCCAGGGGGTCTTTAGGTCTGTCATGTGCTTCCCCGTAACATGCTCTATGTACCAGAATCATACATTATCGTAATAGTAAAACCAAGTAAGATAGTGACTTTAGTCTGAAATAACCCGATAGGGAATCTGCCCTATGGCAGGGATACCTCCAGATGCTATGCTTGCAGGGTGAATTACACTCTGGATTGAACCCGGATGAGGATATGATTCGACAACTCGTTAATCCATTCTACAGGAAGGCACTGCACCATGTCGCGCTGCTGTGCAGCCTGCTGCTGGCCGCCTGTGGGCAGGCCGGGCAGGAAAACATCACGCCCACATGGACACTGGTACCTTCTTCCACACCCACCATCGAAGCGACGGCTACGCCCATGCTCACACCCACCACGCCCGTGTCAGAAGCTACCGCAGAACCTACGGTACTGGTGGAGATCACACCGCTGGCGGGTTCTGCCGATCCCCCACCGCTGGATATTAACCTGCCCCAGGGCTGGCGGCGCGGCTACGATAGTTATGGACTGATCGATGTCGATGATCTGCGCTTTATCCCGGTGGCCGTTTACCAGGGGCCTGTTACAGGGGGCACCGGGATTATCGTCCTGTTATGGGGTTTCCCCAGCCTTGTGCAGGGCAACCCGCTGCTGGAAGCCTCGGCCACACCAGATATCTGGGTGGATGCCCTGCGCCTGTTCCGGCTGGCGATAGTGGAGGCGGGCTGTAATCCCGGCACCGATTTACAGCGCAGCTACCGGGTGGGGGGACGCGCCGCCACAGGGACACAGTTTGCAGTAATCGATTGTCCCGAATCGCCGGACACACGCGGCTGGTTCGCCGGGCTGCGCGAGGGCAACTTAAATTTTGTGTTTTATGTCTATACTGACCCTATTGCCGCCATGGACAGTGCGCAGGCGGAGTTGCAGGCGATCCTGGATTCTGTGGTATTTCGTGTGCCGGGGTAGGCATGGGAATAAGGGGAGGACTTAAAGTTCTCCCCTTTGGCTTTTTACGGCTCGCGGCGCGCACCCCACATGATTTGAAACTGTTTATCCCAGTATTCGAACCAGTATTGCGACTGCTGTCGTGTGATGACGATGTGCATCCGCTCAGTAATCAGTTCGTTCTGGTAGCCATAAAACTCGATCACCAGCCGACCGTTTTTACCATCCGGGTCCACAATCGTCAGGCTGAAGCCGGGGCTGTAAGGCACATAGCCATACTCCACCTTGCCTACGCCCCAGGCCTTCATGATTTCCAGAATGCGGCGTGACGATTTGATGTCGTCATGCAGGTCATGAATCTTGTCCAACTGCTGGTAAAGCACCTGGATACCCATATCGACCTGCGGGTCTTGCAGCAGCACCCGCAGCGCACCACCTTTGTCCAGTATCTCGCGTTTGATGTCGCCCTCATTGCGCAGCACGTTAATCAGCGACGGCCCGTACATCCACAAAACCTGCCCCCCGGCGATAAACTCCCGAAAGGGGCCGTAACTCTGGCGGTCTTGCAGCACCATATCCAGATCGGGGATTTTTTCGTCGGGTGTGGTACTCCTGAACACCAGGATCGCCAGCGCCGCCAGGATCGCCGCGAATTTCACAGAGTCGGGTACGATATCATCCACCACACCCAGGATCGCCAGCAAGCCAGCGATCAGGGTGACGACATAAGCCTCGATGTTACGGCCATTGGCAAAGTCAGAGCCAATGCGGTTGAGCAGACGGGTGAGGCTGCGCATGGATTTGTGCCTTTCTATCTTCGAGTGAGGCGGTCAAAATGCTGCTGGAAGGCCTGGCACAATTCTGGCGAAGTCGCCGCATAGACATAGTGCATATTTTCGTTGTTGACGACAAAGGTGCCAGAACCACCGCAGGGCTGTGGATCTGCCGCCTGTGCGCCAAAAGTATCACCGCGTGTGCCCACCGCACAGTTGAGGAAGTTATTGGCCACGCGTTCCTGATTGACCACCCCCACCGCGCCTACACGTGGCACCTGCCCTTGCAGCACCGAGCCAATATCTGACTGCGTGTAGACACTGGCGGCCACCGCGCCGACGTCCTGATAGCATTGCAGCATCCGGTCAATCTGTGCGATGGCAGCAGCCGACAGCAGGTTGCCGCTGATGACGGATGCGCCGCCGCCCACCACCGCGACCGCATCCGCAATGCTGCGCGCATCGGTCTGGTTATACCCTGCAACGGCAGGCAGTTGATTGCGGGCAGAGGCGGAGTCGGTAGAGGTATTGCCAGTAGGCGCTGTATTGAGTGAGCAGCCCGTCACCAGGGCCAGTCCCAGCACCAGTCCAATCATTTTTTTCCACATAGGGTTTATCCTTTTGCTACTTGTGACAGCGTTTAAAGTCAAGCGGGTTGTAGGCCCGACTTTAACATACACTCAGGTCGCTTCAGTATCTATTATACTAAAGTTCACTCTGTGGCGTTTTCATCACGCGCGGCAGCTTCGGCCTCCGGCACGACGTCCTGCTGTGCATCGCGCCGCCAGCTATCCGCAAACACGATCAACACCCCCAGGACAATCGCGTGATCGGCCAGGTTGGAGACATTGGAGACAATCCCCGGAATCTGGTAATGGATAAAATCGACCACCAGTCCATGCTGGATGCGGTCAAGCGCGTTGCCGAGCGCCCCGCCACAGATCATGCCAATGGCGAAACGGGTCGGCCAGGTATGAACGCGAGGATAAAAATAGAACATCGCCAGGACTACCACGAAAGCGATCAGCAGAAAGAGATCACCCACCTGAGGCAAAAAACCAAAGGCCGCCCCTGTATTTTCGGTGCGAGTAAGCTGGAAAAAAGGAGCCAGCAGCGGGATCGGGCTGACGCTTTCGTAAAGTTGCAGGTTTTCCAGGACGAGATATTTGGTCATCTGGTCCAGCAGCAACACCACAGCCACAATAACAATCAGCACAATCCAGTTCCGACGCATCCAGCAGACTCCCGCGGCGCATGAGCGAAGAACTTCGATTGTATAATTCGGCACAGCAGATGACCAGCCCACAAAACAAAAGGCCACCCCTGTACAGAGCGGCCTGATGATCCGGGTATTGATACAGGCAAAAGGCGCATTACCTTTCTGCTGCCAGCCGCCAACGGGCAAACACCATCCCATCGATGATCTCCTGTTGCAATATCTCGTAATCCGACTCAGGCACTTCAGGTATCAGACGCTCTGACATGATCACCCAGAAGGACTCCGCCTGCGGCATGAGGTCGAGATAAGCCCGTACTTCTGCCGGGGTGCGCGCGCGCCAGCCCAGATCAAGCGTGATGCCACGCTGGATGTGCGGCAGATAATAGGCCAGCGGGCTGTGCGGGTCGATCAGCGTCAGGGCGGGTTCAAGCGGCTGGCGATTATGTTGTATGGCCGCCAGCGGAGCCTCCCAATTCGGGCGCACGGGCAGGATAAGCGGGGCGGCCAGCCACTGCCCCACGATGAGCAGGCCGACCAGAACCACAACGCTGTAGACGGAAGATGAAAAGCGGGTCTGGCGCAGGAATTCACCCATGAGGAAAGAAAGCAGCAGCGCCGACGCAGGCAGCAGCACCAGCATCCACAGCCATGCCTGCGGCTCTGCCTCACGACTGGCACTGATAAAAAAAGGGCTGGTCGCCAGCAAACAGAGCGCCCACAGTCCCGGCTGGTGAATATACCGCCGGGCAGCATGATAGGTGAAAGCCAGCGCCAGCAGCGCGATGAAAGCCGAAGGCAGGCGCACCGCAAAGAGCGAGCTGCCCATGACCAGCGTCCAGGCATCCAGCAGCAGGTAATACAGCGGTGGGCGTTCCAGCTCACCCGCCCGCGCCAGCGCCAATGATAAGCTCTGCCGGGCGACCTGCGCACCCTCCGTCACTCCCTGGGGCACACGGGCAGTATCACGCACGACCCACAGGCTTATCCCTTCCTCCGGGCTGGGACTGCCGCCCGCGACCAGCACGCCGACGCCAAACACCGCCAGCAGGAGCAGTGCCACCCAGATTATACGTCGCGCGGGGTGCGGTATAACCACCAGTAATCCTTTTGCGAGTAAATCGGTTCTAATTTTGCATCCCACTGGAAGGGAGCAGACTGCCGCGCGATGCCCTGTAAGCGGCTGTCGATCTGCTTAACCTTTGCCGCCAGTTCCTCGCTTTGTACGTTCATTCTGTCCAGGGCGTGCAGGATTTCCTGCGTGATCGTCCGGCGCAGCAGCTCCGGCTTATAGATGCTGGTGGCCAGCGGCGGGCTTTCGCGCACTTCCTGGAAGAAAGGTCGCATGGCATCCAGCCGGGAATTGGCCTCGCGCAGGAGTCTTTTCTCGTAATGGTCGCGCCACTCATTCACGATTTCACCGTACTGGTGTTCGAGCGTGTCCAGCCGCTTCTGCTGTGTAGCATCCATCTCCGGGCGGAAATGGCGCAGCCGCCGCAGCCGCATTTCCAGCGCACCCGCTGTCAGCGCAGGCATATTCCCACCGCCGAAGATGCCC
>JBGSXK010000311.1:0-8366 GCA_041751455.1 Anaerolineae bacterium | reverse complement strand
ATACTATCCGACACTGGGCAACGGTGGTTATGATGTGCAGCATTACACAATTGACCTGGCAGTGGATATGGAAGCGAACTTTATTGCCGGGACGGTCACAATTGAGGCCGAGGCGGAGAAGGATCTGAGCCTGTTTAACCTGGATTTTCTGGGGTTTGAGATTGCTGAAATTCTCGTCAATGAGCGTAATGCGCGTTATCTGCGGGCGGGGCGCGAGTTGTTTATTACCCCGGCCGACCCACTGCCTAGAGGTGAAATGTTCAGGGTGGAGGTGACTTACAGCGGTGTGCCAGGAGAGGGTGTACGCGGCGGGGGTAGTTCCTATTCGGCTGGCTGGACACGCTACCCGAAAGGTGTGTTTGTAGCCAGTGAGCCTGCCGGGGCGGCGCGCTGGTTTCCGGCCAACGACCATCCGAGCGACAAGGCGACTTATACCTTTCATATTACCGTGCCACAGCCTTATGTGGTGGCGGCTAACGGCCTGCTGCAAGAAGTGATTGAACACGAAGACACGACCACTTACGTCTGGTCAACTGAATATCCGATGGCGACTTATCTGGCGACGGTGAACATCGGGGAATTTGTGGAGCGTACCGAGGAAGGGCCGGATGGCCTGATCATTCGTAATTACTTCCCGGCACGCATCGCGGACAAGGCCGAAGCGGTTTTTGCCCGTACCGGAGAGATGCTGGCCTTCTTTAACGAGATTTTTGGCCTCTATCCGTTTGAGGCTTATGGTGTGGTGGTGGCAGACACGCCTTTGTTTTTCGCACTGGAAACCCAGACACTTTCGCTGTTCGGTGCAGAGATCGTTCCTGATGCGCTGGCGGGGGTGGTTAACGGCTGGTCACAGCCGGAGAGTGTGGTGGCGCATGAACTGGCACACCAATGGTTTGGCAACAGCATCAGCCCGGCCAACTGGCAGGACATCTGGCTGAACGAAGGGTTTGCGACTTACGCCAGCGCGTTATGGTTTGAATATACGCGCGGCGAGGCTGTGTTTGAGCGTATCATGCGTGGATATTATCGTAATGTGGCCGGGCGTGATTATACACCGGGTGATCCCGGCCCGACGGAGTTGTTTGGCCAGGGTGTGTACCCACAAGGGGCGTGGACACTCCATGCGCTGCGGCTGGAAGTAGGCGACGAACTGTTTTTTGATATCCTGCGGACGTATACGGAGCGCTTTAAGTATGGTAACGCCAGTACGGATGATTTTATTGACCTGGCAGAAGAAGTGAGCGGGCAAGAGCTGGGGGATTTATTTGCGGCATGGTTGTTTGAAGGCGATGTGCCACCTATGCCGGAGTGGGAGCTGGGAGGGTAGAGGGGGGCGATACATGAGTTCGCCCCCCTGTGGAAGCTGTTTTTAAAGACCTGTTGCGGTGACTCCGTACTCACCGGAGCTGTAGACATAGACATGATTGATGATGTCGCCGTCTTCGTTGGGTTCGGCACCCCTCAACCACTGGAACAGCCATTTCGCATCGCTGATGGTGAGGTTCACACAGCCGCGACTCTGGCGATAACCGAACAGGTCATGCCAATAGGTGCCGTGCAGGCTGATGGAGTCATCGAAGTACATCACCCAGGGGACACTTTGCAGGGCGTAGGCATTAGGCGCGCCTGTTGCCCCAGACATGCCATCCCGCTCCAGCCGTGCCCAGACAGTGAACAACCCCTGGTTGGTTTCAGTTCGCGCCAGCCCACTGGAAATAAGCGTGGCATAGACGGGGGTGTCGTCTTCATAGGCGACAAGAGTTTGTTCGTAGAGATCAATAGCAACCCAGCGCCCGCTCACATCTTCGGGCCGCTCTACAAGCTGCACTTTGGCGACAAAACGCTGCTCCACCCACTGGTTTGGGCCAATCATGTACCAGCGCCAGCCTTCTTCATCGTAGGCGGTGGCAAAGATGTTGACCCGCTCGTAACGCTGTAAGAAGCGCCCGGTTTTGGCTTCCCAGGGGCCGCCCGGATATTCCGAAACCGCGATGCGGCTCAAATCCAGCACCCAGGCGAAGGGATGCTCCAGACCTTCGGTGAGTTCGACCCCCTTAAAGAACGAAGGTTGAGTCCAGCGCGCGTCCTCGCGTCGCAGCCAGCGCCCACCCTCCACTTGCAGCCAACCGTCCACGCTCAGATCAACCGCGCGTACAAAGTTAAAGCCCTGCGGGATATCCCCGGTGATATTGCCACCGGGGCCATCAAAAGTGGGCACCGGGTCTGGTCCTACGCGCCAGAAGCTGTAATTGTCCAGGGTATAACCATCAAAAGGGATTTCCTCAACCAGCGGGCGCGGAAAGGTCTCGATCATTGTCAGGCATTCTTCGCTCAGTTCGCTGCCATCAATGAACTCAGCGCATACACTGGGGTCATAGCTAGTGGGCGGCTCTGCGGCGAAGGCCGGCAGCGCAAACAGCATGAGCACGAAACATAATGTCACGGCTTTTGTGGAGATGCTGAATTTTATCAATTTCTGCTTCCTCATTAATAACGTATCAAAGCGGGGTTATGTTAGCAGTAGCGCCAGTGATTTGCCAGAGAATTTATGATAAAGCCGCAGCGCCTGACTGCGGCTTTGGTTGTGATGACTATAGTGATACTAGTCGTGGGCGGCAGCCAGACGGGCAGCATACTGCTGCTTATAATATTCCAGATATTCGCCCGTCTTAATCTTGCGCCACCACCATTCGTTTTCCTGAAACCATTTCACGGTGGTTTCCAGTGCGCTTTCAAACGTGTGCTGGCGCTGCCACCCCAGTGCGCGTAGCTTATCACAATTCATAGCGTAACGCAGGTCGTGGCCTTCGCGGTCTGGTACATGCCTGATGAGTGTTTCGGGCTTACCAAGCAGCTCCAGAATGCGGCGGGTCACGTGGATGTTATGCTCATGATGCTCCCCGGCGATGTTGTAGGCTGCGCCGGATTGACCATGCAGCAGCGCGGTGGCGATGCCTTGCGCGTGATCGTCCACATGCAGCCAGTCGCGGATTTGCATTCCATCACCATAGACCGGGAGCGGCTTGTCGTCAATGGCTTCTGTGACAAAGAAGGGGATGATCTTCTCTGGATATTGGTAGGGGCCAAAGGTGTTGCTGCCACGTGTAATTACAGTATCCATTTTGTGGGTAATATGATAGGCGCGTACCAGCAGTTCACCGCCCGCCTTACTGGCTGCATAGGGGCTGTTGGGGGCAAATTTATCCTCTTCTTTCGAGAAGTGCCCCGGCTCAATATCACCATACACCTCATCGGTGGAGACATGCAGGAAGCGTCCAATACCATGCTGGCGTGATTCATCGAGGAGGACATGCACCCCGGCGGTATTAGAGTGAATGAACGCATCGGGGTTAAGAATGCTGCGGTCTACGTGGCTTTCCGCCGCGAAGTTGACTACTGTATCAATATCATGATTATGCAGGCTGCGCCGGACGGTCTCGCGGTGGGCGATGTCGCCTTGCTCGAAACGATAATTCGGCTCGTCGCTCACTTCCAGCAGGTTATCCAGGTTGCCCGCGTAGGTCAGCTTATCATAGACGATGATATTGTATTCAGGGTGCTTCTCGACCATATAACGGACAAAGGCGCTGCCGATAAAGCCTGCGCCACCTGTGACCAGGATGTTTTTCATGGCTGTTCTTCGACCTCATTTTTATTTATGGCTGCGGGTTCGGGGATCAGAGGTTCCGACTCGCTGGCTGTAGGAGCATCTTCTGTCTTCAGGACAAAGCGCTCTACTGCCTCTGCAACCCCATCTTCATTGTGGCTGGCGACGACATGCTCGGTAACAGCCTTAAGCTGCGCTGTCGCATTACCCATTGCCACGCCAACACCTGCCATCTGCACCATTTCGATATCATTTTCCCCATCGCCAATGGCGATCATACGGGATGCAGGGATGTTTAATTCTTTCAGGAGTGTTTTGAGCGCTGTGCCTTTAGACCCACCCGGCGGGAGAATTTCCAGCATGTCTGCGATGCCCGCCTGCACCAATCTGGCCGCACCGTCGATCTGCATCTTTAACTGCCAGCGCAGGGCAGTGATACCCCGATGATCGCGCATTTTGATCGCCATCAGCTTGTTGATGGGGACAGTGTCGAGGATGTTTTGCAGCGCACCGACCACTTCCGGCTGCGGCTCACCATATTTTTCCAGCAGTTCTGTGCCTTCATTCAGGTTGCGCACCAGAATGCGTGCGCCGCTGTAGGCCACGATGGAAAAGCCGCGATCTTCGGCATAGGTAATGACCTGGCGGGCAATGCCGGTATCGAGCAGGCTCTGGTGGCGCAGGGTGCCATCTCCGTTATAGATAGCCAACCCTTGCAGGTAGATGCCGGGTGATTCCAGCCCTAACTGGCTGATGACCTTTAACGCGGAATTGCGGGTTTTGCCCGTTGCCAAAATGATGTGTACGCCCTGTTTCATCGCTGCTTTCAGGGCTTTTTCATTACGTTCACTCAGTTCATGCTGGCTGTTGAGCAGCGTACCATCCAGATCAACAGCGATCAGTTGAATCGTATCAGTCATGTTTCTACTTTATCCATCTTCCACTTAATGTATAAACTGCCAATTCTACACCAACCGCACGTCGCTGTGATCGCCCAGGTTCATCTTGATGGTTTTCGGCTTATGGCCATTGTGTCGCACACTGGCATTACGCCCGATCAGGCTGTCCTGCAAGCGGGCCTGCAGATCATGAACGCTGCTGTTCTGGAGGATAATACTGCGCTCAATTTCTGAATTGCAGATGCTTACATCGTGATAAATGCTGGTGAAGGGGCCGATGTAGCTGTTCACGATTTCTGTACGTTCGCCAATGATTGAGGGGCCACGTATGACACTGTTGATAATGCGCGCGCCGCTTTCCACCGTCACACGGCGGTCAATTTCGGAGTTTTCGATAACGGCATCAGGTGCAATGCGCGGCCTGAGTTCTTCCAGTAAGTAGCTGTTGGCCTCCAGCATATCGCTGGCCTTGCCTGTATCAATCCACCAGCCCTGATGTACATGGGGATAAACGCGGTAGCCTGCATCAATCATCCATTGAATGGCATCGGTGATTTCCAGTTCGCCGCGCGCGGAGGGCTTAATGCTGTTGACGGCTTCCCAGATGTGGTGGTCAAACATATAAATGCCAACCAGCGCCAGATTGCTGGGCGGGTTCTGAGGTTTTTCGATCAACTGCTCCACACTGCCATCAGACCGCAGTTTGGCGACTCCGTAGGCGCGTGGGTCTTCCACTTCCTTGAGGACAATCTGGCTGTTCCACTCATTGTGGGCAAAATCGCCGATTAACTCGCTGATGCCACCCTGAATGACGTTATCGCCCAGGAACATCACAAACTGTTCGTCACCCAGGAAATCGCGCGAGATTTTGACGGCATGGGCCAGCCCATCCGGGCTTTCCTGGGGGATGTACGTGATTTTAACGCCCCACGGGCTGCCGTCACCTAACTTGCCCATAATTTCTGGCGCGGTGCTGCCAGTGACAATACCGATCTCGCTGATCCCCGCGTCACGGATGGACTCGATCACGCGCACCAGCACGGGCTTATTGGCAACGGGAATCAACTGTTTGGCCTGAGTGTAAGTCAATGGCAACAGTCGTGTGCCCTTGCCGCCGCTTAAAATTAATCCCTTCATGGGTTTTCCTGCTCCGTTAATGACCTGTTTAAACTGACTATGACCTGCATAAAGGCGGGTCCTGTGCTGGTCACACCAGTACACCTTAACGCAGGGAGTCTAAAGAACACCTAAAATCGGTCTGGCTATAACCGTTTAGACATATAAATGTCGGGTTTGCCACGCCCGTTAGCATCGGGCATAACCCCGGTGATGACAAAGCCGCACTTCTGGTAAAACTCGTAAGGGTGGCCTTTATAGTTCTGGATATTGCGGATATGTGCCCAGGTATCGATGTACAGGTCTGCCCTGGAAAGGCTGGTCATATCGTTGACATCGTCTGTGCCGAGTGTCAATGTCAGGCCACCACGTTGACGCACCTGCACCTCAAGGTCAGCGATCAACGCGCGCCCGATTCCGTGCTGGCGATAATCCTCATGCACGACGAGAGGATGCAGTTCCCATACATTCTCATCATAACCATCTAACTGTCCGCCAATCCAGCCCAGCACCTCGCCGGCCTCGTTGAGTGCTATGCGGCATACTTTGCCCGGTTGTAACGCTTCCTGCACTTCTTCCAGTGCATCCTCCATATTTTCCCACGACCCCGGCCAGTGTTCCCGAAAGCCTGTGATCAGCAGGGCGGCACACTGGCGGACGCTTTGATCGTCTTCTGGGTTCAAGTCCATAATCGTGAAGTTCATCGATGCAATCTCAGATTACCGCTAAAGCCTGCTTAAAATCGCTTAACAGGTCTTCCAGGTCTTCCAGCCCGGTGGAGATGCGCACGGTGCCCGGTGTTACCCCGGCGCGCGCCAGCTCATCGTCGCCCATATGCATGTGGCTGGTCAGTACCGGGATGCTCACTAGGGTTTCGACACTCCCCAGGCTGGTGGCATTGAGCGCGATGCGCAGGCGATCACAAAAGGCTTTGGCAGTATCGAGATTCGCCAGTTCAAGCGCCAGCATCCCACCATAGCCATGCATCTGATTTTTGGCGATTTCATGATCGGGAGAGGTGGGCAGGCCTGGGTAATGGACATGCTTCACTTTCGGCTCGCCGCTGAAGAACAACGCCAGTGCCATGGCTGTCTGGTTATGGGCTTCCATGCGTATCCGCAGGGTTTTGAGGCTGCGATCTATCAAAGCCGCTTCTGACGGGTTGCTGCACCCGCCAAACAGAGTCATGAATTCATGTATTTTCTCAATATGCGCGGTTGTCCCCAATACTGCCCCGGCCATCAGGTCACTATGACCGCCGATGTACTTGGTAGCGCTGTGCAGTACGAGGTCCACGCCGTGCAGGATTGGGTTCTGGTTAATGGGTGAGGCGAAGGTATTGTCAATCACAGTAAGCGCGCCCAACTCCTGCGCGGCCTCTACCATGGCATTGATCGACACACAGGCGCTGGTTGGGTTATTGGGGGTTTCAAAATAGATCAACCTGGCCGTGGGTGCGAATTTGCTCACGTCGTACAGCTCGTCAGCATCAAGAAAATGCACATCAATACCAAACTGGGGGATGACATCCCGCAGGAAACGATAGGCAACGCCATAAATGCGCGATGAGGCGACAATCGCGTCACCATTTTTGACAAAGCTGAGAAGGGTAGAGGTGATGGCGGCCATGCCGCTGGCGAACAGTACCCCATCCTCCGCGCTTTCCAGCCGCGCCAGCTTTTCCTCTACGTTGCGGATGGTGGGATTGCCGTAGCGTGTGTAATGATAAAAGTCGTCCTTAGCATCGTGCCGCTCGTACTCGCTGCTTTTTTCTACAGCGAAGGTCACGCTGTTATAGATGGGATAATTGGCGCTGCCATAAGCCGAGTCGCGCCTGCCATGTATGGCCTGGGTCGATTTTCCTGTTTTCAAGGTGTGTTTCCTGTGGTTAGACATTTCTCTCTATCATAGCGGGAAAACGGCTTTCAGAGTGGTTCAACTGAATTAACGCGATCCTGAAGCAGCGCCAGTGAAGCTTTGTCCGCCAGCACCAGCAGGGTATCCTCTGCCTCCACGATAGTGCTGCCCCTGGGCACGATGAAATTTTCTTCCCTTGCGATGAGCAAAATCAGAATCTGTGGTGGCAGGTGCAGGTTCACGATCTGCTGCCCCACCATGCTGGACTGTGCCGGAATCACAACCTCGGTCATCTGATTTTCGAGCGGAACCCTGGGTTCATACTCCAGGGGAAAGCGCGGACGGACGGGAGTCGGATTCTGCAAGCCAAGCCAGCGAGCGATGGGTACGATGAGCGGCCCCTGCATTACCACCGAGATCAATACCACAAAGAAGACGATATTAAAAATTGCATTTGCCTGGGGTACGGCGGCCAGCAGCGGAAATGTGCCAAGTACAATGGGGGTGGCACCCCGTAACCCCACCCAGGATATTAACAGACGTTCACGCAGGTTAAATTTGCTAAAAAGCAGCGCAATGGTCACGCTGATGGGGCGGGCAATGAAAATGAGAAACAGCGCGATCAAAATTTTAGGGCCGGGATCTTCGACAAGCTGTGAGGGAAAGACCAGCAGGCCCAGCACAAGAAACATGAAAATCTGCATAAGCCAGGCCAGTCCATCATGAAAACGGATCAGGCTGTTTTTGTGAATAAAGTCCTGACGCGCCAGCACCAGCCCGCCCAGATAGACCGCCAGGAAGCCGCTGCCGCCGATGAGGGTCGTCAGTCCATAGGTGAAGATGACCATCGAAAGCATGAGCACCGGATAAAGACCATCGTAACTCAG